>CAIKKV010000729.1 GCA_903828035.1 uncultured bacterium | reverse complement strand
TGTTTGTCCCCCTCGCGTGATAGAGTGAGTGGCGTATCCCGCGGCAGGGACGTGATGCGCGGGCGGGGTCGCCCCCGGTTCGGTCGCTATTTCACGCTCGAGCGCGCGCGGCGCAAGCGGGATACGGCCCTTTGCGAGTGGACGGGGGACGGCGCCCACGCATACCATGACCACACGCCGGGTCCGGTGCCCGGCGAGGCGGCCTTTATCCGGATGGTGGAGGAGAAAATTCCCCTGAAGAAGGGGCGGGGTGGCGCTGGACATTCGGCAGCCTCAAAGGGGGCATGTCATGGACGAGATGGGCTCAATTCGGGATATGATTTTCGAGGCCAAAACAACAGACCGCATGGATGAACTGCTGGGCGAGATGGCGGAAGCCCGGGCGCTGGAGCTTCCCGATATGCAACAAGGGCCGCCGGGCAAAACCCTCTGCTTCGGGAGCGTGGTGGTGGACCCCGCCCGGGAGCGTGTGCTGCTGCGGCGGAGCGCCAACCCGGATCGAAACGTCTTCGGATGGACCTTTTCAAAGGGGCAACCGCAGGAAGTGGCGCCGGAACGCGCGGGCTTTCTCCGAAGCGAATGGCTGCCGGAGGGAGGCGGTTGTGCAGGCGAGGCCGAACTTCCAGAGAAGCTGATTCTCCGGATTGCCCTCCGGTATTGGGTGGTTGAGGCGGTGGAGGAGATTACGCAGCCTGACCGGCCTGACCGTAGAATGAGCAGGGGCGAGGTTGTTCAGTGGTTTTCATGGGGGGAAGCGGAGGACGCGATTCGGGCCAATGCCAGCAGGGGGGCGGATCTGCTCGTCCTGGAAGCGGCCCGCCAGGTGATTAAGCAAATCGGCGCTGACGGGAAATAGCTCCGGGATGAAGGCCGTGGCCGGAAAGCCGTGTTGCCGCGTGGCGGTCGGGTTTGTGGGCGGGCGGCGGGTCGCAAGTTTTCGTTCGAATGGAACGTTTGGAATCGCCAGATTGGGCTAGGGTGTGGATCAGCCCGCTGTCTCGCCTGTTTTACTCGAGGAGGAAGCGGCCCCCATAGAGGTTAGTCCCCTAATCTTTCAGATTTTCTCTTCCCCGGGCAGCCTTAAACACGCTTTTGCGTATGGTCAGCCACAGGCCATAGCCCAGGCCCACGGCGGCGATACTGTTGAGGAGAAAGCCGAACGGGCCGAGCCTCACGCCAAACAGGGCTCCCTCGTTCATGAAGGCATACCGGTCCGGCCAGAGCAGCGGAAGCCATGTCGCATGATGCAGCATTCCCCAGAACGCGCGGCTGAATTGAGTCAAATCGCTGGGATCCAGCCAGCTCGTTGAGAGAGAGGCGGCAGAGCTGAACCATGAAAGAAAGGAATGGGTTAGCACCAGGACGAGCAAGGTGATTCGAGTTTTCATCGTTTCCATAAATAGCATAATATCGATTTTGGGCGAGATCAATTATCGGATTGTTACCCAGGCCATTAAACAGTTTGCACGTGCATCGAAGATAAGCGGTAGTATTTCGGCGCTCAAGGGACTGAGCACCCTACCTGCAGTTTGTTTAAACCGGTAGGGCGGCGAGTCCCTTCGCCGCCGCCACGGTGAATAGCAAACAAATTTATGGCCTGAGAAGTAAGATTAGGATCCTTACCATCCCATAGCGGGCTAAAAAGGGCACACCACCCCCTTTCCCCCTCTGATTTACAGGGCTTTTTCGTGATTTAAC
>CAIKKV010000728.1 GCA_903828035.1 uncultured bacterium | reverse complement strand
CTGCGAAAAGAATTCGGTTTATACGCCAACCTGCGCCCTGTGAAGCTGCCCATGGCGCTGGCTCATGCCTGTCCTCTGCGTCCTGAAAGACAAGGCAATGGCATCGATATTCTGGTGGTGCGCGAACTGACGGGCAGCCTGTACTTCGGCAAGCCCAAAAAGACGGAGGAAGTGGTTGAGCTGGTGGATCAAGGGCAAGTTCCCAGGCGCTTTTTCCGCGCCATTGACACCATGGTGTACACCTCCATGGAAATCGAGCGCATCGCCCATTTCGCCTTTCGCGCCGCCCGGGATAGGCGTAAAAAAGTGACCAGCATTGACAAATCGAATGTGCTCGAAAACGGTGTGCTGTGGCGGGACGTCGTCAGTGAGGTGGCCAAAAACTATCCTGATATCCACCTAGAGCATATGCTGGTGGACAATGCGGCCATGCAACTGGTTCTCAAGCCAACCCAATTCGATGTGCTGCTTTGCGAGAATATGTTCGGTGACATCCTCAGCGACGAGGCGGCTGCTCTGGGGGGCTCTCTGGGAATGCTGCCTAGCGCGAGCTTGGGTGAAAACCATGGCGCCGGCACGTTTGGCTTGTTTGAGCCCGCCGGCGGCACGGCGCCGGATATCGCGGGAAAAAACCTGGCAAATCCCATAGCGCAAATCGGTTCCGCCGCCCTCATGCTCCGTTACAGCTTCGGTTTGACTGCGGCAGCCCATTCCATGGAGCAGGCCATTGACACTGCGATAGCCGATGGACTCCGCACCGGCGATATATTCAGCCCGACCGAACCTCAGGCAAAACGGGTGAACACCGAAGAAATGGGCGATGCGATTGCGGCGGCAATCCTCAATGATTGACCTGCTTCGGCTGTTCGTTTTGAAAATATTTCGGATTCCCGCTTGCGGCAATCCATCCAAAGCGGCATATTTCGCCCATTTATTTTAGCTATATGAGTATGACACCAATTAGAGTCGCAGTTACCGGCGCAGCCGGCCAAATCGGTTATTCACTTCTGTTCCGCATCGCCTCCGGGGCGATGTTTGGTCCCAATCAGCCGGTAATATTACACCTGATCGAAATCGAACCCGCTTTGCCGACCCTCGCCGGTGTGGCCATGGAGCTGGACGATTGCGCGTTTCCCTTGCTGAAGGGCATTGTGCAAACCGCCAATTTGGATGCAGGTTTTAAAGGAGTGAATTGGGCGTTGTTGGTTGGCAGCGTGCCTCGCAAACAGGGTATGGAACGTAAAGACCTGCTGGGCATCAACGGCAAGATCTTTATCGGCCAGGGCCAGGCGATCCAAAAAAATGCAGCCAGCGATGTTCGCGTTTTCGTCGTCGGAAACCCTTGCAACACCAACTGCTTGATCGCGATGAATAACGCCCCGGAGGTGCCGAATAACCGCTGGTTCGCCATGACCCGCCTTGATGAAAACCGCGCCAAATCCCAACTCGCCACCAAGGCGGGTGTGGACGTCACCGCCGTCAGCAATATGGCGATCTGGGGAAATCACTCCGCCACACAGTATCCCGACTTTTACAATGCCAAGATCAACGGCAAACCCGTCACCGAAGTCATCCCTGACGATGCCTGGCTGAAAACGACCTTTATCTCCACCGTCCAGCAGCGCGGCGCCGCCATTTTGAAGGCCCGCGGCCTTTCCAGCGCCGCCAGCGCCGCCAATGCGGTTGTCGATGGCGTCGCCTCCCTGGTCACCCCCACGAAAGCAGGGGATTGGGTCAGCATGTGCGTCTGCTCGGATGGCAGCTACGGCGTCGAAAAGGGGTTGATCTCCTCCTTCCCCGTCCGCACGGATGGCCAGAAATGGGAGGTCGTTCAAGGCGTGCCCGTCAATGAGTTCAGCCGCACCAAGATCGACGCCTCGGCCAAGGAATTGGCGGAGGAAAAAGCCATGGTTTCGGATTTGCTTTCGAAATAACTGATAGCGTCAAATGGACGAAAAGGCCGGCCATGATGGACGGCCTTTTTCGCTTTGTGAATGCCGAGGAAACAATCGACGCCCATTAAAACCATTGCAGAAGCCT
>CAIKKV010000727.1 GCA_903828035.1 uncultured bacterium | reverse complement strand
CCCGGTTCGCCAGCCCGCTCACCGTCCGCGTGTCCAGCTGGGCGTGGCCCGTCACGCCGGGCTTGTCGAGAAGGCCCGCCACCGCGCCGGCCAGCCCGGGAAACAGGGCGGCGGCGATGCCCGCCATCCGGCAATGGGAAAAGGCGGCCTCGGCGCCAAGCTGGCGGATTTTCTCGTCGATCACCGCCTCCGCCTCCGGCGCCCGCGTGCGGGCGAGCGCCAGGATCAGCGCGTCCAGCCGGCTCACGCTCTCGCCGAACTGGCCCATGCCCCGGTAATTCCAGCCCTTGTCCCACGTCCTCCCGCGCACCGCCGCGGCCAGCGCCGGCGCGGCTTCGCGGCCGCCCATCAGCCCCAGGAGCAGGGCCGCCTCCAGCCGGGAGTCGCCGGCCAGCAGCGGGCGGCTCCACTCCGGATACGCGAGCAGGACCGCGACGTTGCGGGCCACCGTCAGGTCGGCCATCGCCTGGCGAACCTCCGCTTCCGGCAGGGGAAACGAATCCCCCTGCGCCGCCACCTCCGGCGCGAGGATGCCAGCCGCGACCAGCCGTTGTTGAAGGGCGCGCACGTCCAGGTCGCGGAACCGGCCGCAGCCAGTCATCGCGGCCGCCAGCCCGGCGGCATAGCCCTGGTTCTGCACATCCGCCTGCATCCGGATCACCGGCAGCGCATCGCGATGCGCGCTCAGCCCGAGGCCGACCACCAGCACGCCCTCGACGCCTTTCGGCAGCAGGCAGCGGAACGGCACGTGCGCCTGCAGCGCCGCGTGGTCGGGCACGGCGACCATGAAAACCGGATGCACGATGTAGCCGTGCGTATCGAAATTGCTGATCGCCGTGACGACCGTGTCGGGAAACGTCCGGTGGGCCAGGATGTCCAGCGGCGACACCTCGATCTCGCCCGCGATCTGCCGCCGCTCGCGGGTGTTCACCAGAGGCGTGGTGTCGAAGTCGTCCGGGAACTTCGCCCGGGCGTTCACAAACGCATGCGTGATGCCCACGGGATCGGTCTCGTCCACAAACGTGTGGTCCGAGTTCAGGTAGCGCAGGCCGGGCCGCGCGCGCGGCGAAAGGCCCGTGCCCTGGACGGCCACATGATCCGCCCCGATGACGCGGCACGGGGCGCCCGCCGCCGCCGCGATGTCCGCATTGCCGGTCGCGTCGATCACGCTGTTGGTCTCGAGAACTCCCGCCCCATAGGGGGTGGAGACGTACACCCCGCTCACGCGGTCCCCGTCCATGCGGACGCCGAACGCATAGCTTCCCAGCCACGCCGTTCCCCCGGCTTCCTGGAGCATCCGGTGGTAGACGGCCGTCTTCACCTCGGGGCTCCACCGGGCGCCTAGCCGGGGCCGGCTCTCCACATCCAACTTCATCACGGCTTCGTCCACCTCGTGTGAAAACCCGACCCGGTTTCCGAACCAGTAGGACGTGATCAGCCCGAGCGTCCCCACGCCGCCCAGGCCATGCTGTATTTCCAGCACGACGGTTTTCGCCCCCGCGCGCGCGGCGGAGATCCCGGCCGGAGCGCCGCCCGTTCCGCCGCCGGCCACCACCACATCAAACCGGCCCAGCACGGGCAGTCCGGCCGGCCCGGCCTCCACCGAGCCGGTGACCTCGCGCAGGAACGCGGGGGCGAACCGGCCCTCCCCGCGGGCGAACACAGGCGGGCGGCCCCGCCGGCTCTTGATCTCCCGGGCGTCCGCATAGATATCCGGCACGGGGGTGAACGACGCCTCCGAAACGTCCTGCAGCAGGTCGGCCGTGGCGAGCAGGCGCCCATCCTGCAGCGCCGCCCGGGCCCTGTGCTCGCGGGACAGGGGGTCCCCCCCGCGATCCGCCCACACGCGGAAAACACGGAACGAACGATCGCCGACCGGAAAGACGCCGGGCAACTCCTCCGCCCCCTCCGGCGCGTCGGAGGCGATGACGTGCCACGCCGCCTTCGCCGGCGCAGTCGCGGACGGGACCGCCCGGGCGCCCGCCAGGCGCCACACCGTGCCGAACCGCGTCGCATCCACCACCGCCCGGCAGGTCACGGCCAGAAGCGAGGTCCGAGCCGCCAGGACCGCGCCCGCCACGCGGCCCTCGTCGTCGCGCATCAGCGAAACCGGCCGAACCAGGTAAAGAAAGGGAATCTCCGCCCGCAGCAGCGCGCTTTCCAGGCCGCGCTTCACGGCTCCCGGAAGGAGCGGCGCGCAGGTCAGCGTGCCCGCCGTCTCCTCGCCGAAATAGCTCAGGTCCCCGGCGACCATCACGCTCAGCCCCATCCGGCGGGCCTCCAGGGCCTCCTTCACCGCGCGGGCGGTGGAGCCGACAACCAGCACGTCGAAATCACGCCAAATCGGGATCATGCTTGCCTCTTCTTGATGGAATGGCCGGGCCCCGCGCCAATGGTGCGCCCGATGGAGCGGATGCGCCCGATGACGCACTGGGCGCACTGGTCCGACGTTTCATTGATGCAGGGCTTTCCCGGATAAAGCAGGTAGTCGCCGCGATACTCCGCGGGCGTGCAGTTGGGCATGAACACGTTCGCCCCGCGCTGGAGCACCGTGTTGCGCCCCTCGCCCGGAAAGACCGCGTCAAACGCCGTCGTGGCGGGGATGTGCGCATCGGGGTTGAAGAGCCGCAGCACGGCCACGGCCTTGTAGAACATCTCCGGCTCGTCCCGGTAGGCATTCCGCTCCCCGCCCATCGGCGTGTCCGGATGCGGAATAAACGGGCCGATGCCGATCATGTCCAGCTGCAGCTCGCGGCAGAGCAGGATGTTGTCGGCCAGCGTCTCCGGCGTCTCGCCGGGCACGCCGATCATGAACCCGCTGCCCACCTGCACGCCGGCCGCCCGCAGCGCCTGGAGGCAGGCCACCCGCTCAGCCAGCGTGCAATCCGGGTGAATCCGGGCAAAGAGGGCGGGGTCGCTGGTCTCGAAGCGGAGCAGGTAGCGGTCGAGGCCGCACTCTTTCCAATAGCGGTACACCTCCGCCGGCCGGTTGCCGGTGGAGAGCGTCACGGCCAGCGTCGTTTCCCGCTTGAGGCGGCGGATCAAGTCTCCCAGCTCGCGATCGCCCAGGGCCTGCGCCTCGCCCGACTGCAGCACCACCGTGGTCTGCCCCGCGGCCGGCAGGCGCCGGGCCGTCTCCAGGATCTCGTCGGGCGTCATGGTGTAGCGCCGGACCTTGCCGTTGGAGGCGCGGATGCCGCAATAGAGGCAGTCGTTGGCGCACACATTGGAAAACTCGATGATCCCGCGGATGTAGACCGCATCGCTCATGGTGTCGCGGCGCACCGCATCCGCGCGGGCGTACAGCGCCTCCAGGGCCGGGCCGCGCGCGGCCAGCCACACCAAGGCGTCTTTCCGGGTTAACTCAAATTCCTTGCTCATTTGACCGCTCATTATACCGAAATCACGCACCCGTGGCTAGCGGTTAAAGAATAGATCGTTGCTCAGATCGTTGCTCCGGGAGGGCGAGGTTCCACCCGAGCCTGATACGTTTTACTTGCACGTTGAGGCCGGGGTGTAACCCGGCCCTCCCCTTTCGCGCTCCCGCCTCCCCCGCGCAAGCGGGCTTGACTTGGCTGCCGCCGCAATGGAAGAATGCAGGCAAAGCAAAAGGAGTTACGGCATGACGATGATGCTAGCCAGCGAGACCCGCTTGAACCTGATCCTCTCCCTCGGGCTGACCGTGCTCGGCCTGCTAACGTGGCTCGTCGGCCTGCTGGCCGTCGTCCAGGGCTTCCTGCTGCCCGATTATGCCACCGTCACGCAAGGCTGCGGAGGCCTCTTTGTCCTGCTCGGCATGCTTTGGGGCATGCTGACCTCCCTCCGCGTGGAAGCCGCCCTGCCCAACCTGATCACCGCCTCCATCCTCTCCGTGATCACGCTGGTTATCTGGCTGGCCGGCTCCTGGCTCGCCTCCGGCTATGCCCTCCCGCTCAGCGAGGGCGGGCGGAACACCCTGATCGTCTGCCTGCTCTGGCTCCTCCTCTCGGTCGGCAAGCTGATCGTGTCCACCCCGACCGTGCGGAGCACGCGATGATCCGCCACGAAATCGATCCGGACCTTTTCGCCTGCAAGCCCTTCTCCCTCTGGGGCAAGCGCTGGTTCCTGCTCTGCGCCGGGCAAATGGAGCAGGGCCGGTTCAACATCATGACCGTCGGCTGGGGCTCCTTCGGCGTGATGTGGAGCAAGCCCATCGCCGTGGTCGCGGTCCGCCCCAGCCGCTTCACCTATTCGTTCATGGAGGCGCAATCCGACTTCACCCTGTGCGCCTTTCCTCCGGAGTACCAGAAACAGCTCGGCTTCTGCGGCTCCCAGTCGGGGCGCGACATCGACAAGACCGCGGCCAGCGGCTTCACGCCCCTGGCGTCGGTCAAGGTGGCGGCGCCCGGCTTCGAGGAGGCCGACCTGATCCTCGAATGCAAAAAGGTCTACTTCGAGGATTGCGACCCGGACCGCTTCGTCGATCCCGCGATCGAGAAGAACTACGGCGGGGCCAACTACCACCGCCTCTACACGGGCGAAATCGTGATGATCAAGGGCACTGAAGAATACAAAGCGTAGCCTTGCTTCTTCAAAATAGGACCTATAGGCGCGATAGGACCTATAGAACCTATAAGTCCTGTCCTTGCATCTCCCGGAAAACCGCTCACCATCTCTCCGCGTGAACGCATTTCTCGTTGAACCGCGTGCGGGCTTCCAGCTTCACCGCCGGCACGCCGATGGCCGCCACGCCGATCGGCACGATGTGATCCGGCAGCCCCAGCAACTCTCTCAAAAGCAGGACCCGGTCCTCCCGCGGATGCACGCCCAGCCAGCAGGCGCCGTACCCGAGCGCCTGCGCCGAGAGAAGAAGATTCTCCATGGCGGCGCTGCAATCCTGGAGCATGTACGACAGCTCGCCGCCATGGGCCCGCTCCAGGTTTCCGCACACCACGATCCCCAGCGCCGCCTTCGTCAAAAACCTTCCGTTCGGCAGCCCCTGCGCCATCAGCCCGCGCCGCGCCGCCTCGCGCACCACGACGAACTCCCAGGGATCCTTGCAACAGGCCGATGGCGCCGCCATCGCCGCCTCCAGCAGGTCCCGCACCGCCGCGGGAGGCACCTCCCCCTCCGAAAACTCACGGATGCTGCGGCGCGAAAAAAGGATCTTCAATTTGTCATTCATGTTGATTCCTCCGTAACCTCTCTCCATATTGTCCCGCGCGCGCCCCTCGGTCAATCCTATTTGAATTGCAGGCCGCTGCCCCACCCGCTACCATAAGCCGCGAACCAGAAAGGACCGCCATGCCCAAGTCCGCCTTGCCCACCGAAGAGCAGAACCTCCTGAACGACCGGGTGCGGCACGTGACCGAGTCGCAGCGGCCCGACACCGGCACCCGCATCGTCATCGCCGTCATCGGCCGCGACCGCCCCGGCATTCTCGCCGGCGTGACCGGCGTGCTGGCCGCCCGGAAAGCCAATATCCTCGACGTCAGCCAGACGATCATGAGCAGCCTGTTCACGATGATCATGCTCGTCGACATCGCCGGCATCTCCACCGCCTTCGCCGAGCTGAAGCGGGAGCTCGAGGAGCACGGCCGCCAGAACGGCCTCTCCATCATCGTCCAGCACGAAGACCTGTTCAAGGCCATGCACCGCGTTTAAGGAATCCCCCCTATGGCCATCGCCTCCGCCGAAATCCTCGAAACGCTGGGCATGATCCACGCCCAGAACCTCGACATCCGCACCGTCACCCTGGGCATCGACCTGAGCGACTGCGCCGGCTCCAACGTCCACCACACGGCGCGCAAGGCCTACGACAAGGTCTGCCGCCGGGCCGGCCTGCTCGTCCGCACGGCCGAGGAGGCCGAGCGCGACTACGGCATCCCCATCGTCAACAAGCGCGTCAGCGTGACGCCGGTCTCGTGGTTCGCGGCCGCCTGCGAGGACACCGACTACACGCCGATCGCCCGCGAGCTGGACCGCGCCGCCTGCGAGCTGGGCATCGACTTCCTGGGCGGCTACTCCGCGCTGGTGGAGAAAGACCTCTCCTCCGCGGCCCGCAACCTCATCCGCGGCATCCCCGAGGCGCTGCACACCACCTCGCGGCTCTGCTCCTCGGTCAACATCGGCACCTCCCGCGCCGGCATCAACATGGAGGCCGTGGCGCTGATGGGCCAGACCATCGTCCGCGCGGCCGCGCTCTCGGCGGCCACCGGGGGCAGCGACTGCTGCCGGCTCGTCGTCTTCTGCAACGCCGTGCATGACAACCCCTTCATGGCCGGCGCCTTCTTCGGCGTCGGCGAGGGCGACTGCTCCCTCTCGGTCGGCATCTCGGGCCCCGGCACCGTGCGCGCCGCCCTCGTCCAGCTGGGCCCCAACAAGGACCTGCAGACCGTGGCCGAGGAGATCAAGCGGACAGCGTTCAAGATCACGCGCGCCGGCGAGCTGATCGGCCGCCGCGTGGCCGCCCGCCTGGGCGTGCCGTTCAACATCGTGGACCTTTCCCTGGCGCCCACCCCGGCGCCCGGCGACTCGGTGGGCGACATCCTCGAGGCCATCGGCGTGGAGAAGGTCGGGGGCCCCGGCACGACCGCCGCGCTGGCGCTGCTGAACGACGCCGTGAAGCGGGGCGGCGCCATGGCCACGAGCCACGCGGGCGGCATGAGCGGCGCCTTCATCCCGGTCAGCGAGGACGCCACCCTTTCCCGCCGCGCGGCCGAAGGCGCGCTGTGCATTGAAAAGCTCGAGGCCATGACGGCGGTCTGCTCGGTGGGCCTCGACATGATCGTGGTCCCCGGCGATACGCCGGCCGAAACGCTCTCCGGGATCATCGCCGACGAGGCGGCCATCGGCATGTGCAACAACAAGACCACGGCCGTGCGCATCATTCCCGCGCCGGGCCGGAAGGTGGGCGAATGGGTCGAGTTCGGGGGCCTCCTGGGCGGAGGGCCCGTGATGCCCGTGAACACCAGCTCCTGCGCCGTGCTGATCCGCCGGGGCGGCCGGATTCCCGGCCCCCTGAAGGGCCTGACGAACTAGAAGCCGAGCCTCAGAGAATAGGCGAGGCGCTCCGCCCTCACATCGTCCTTCGTCCGGATATGGGCGATGATGCGGTTGCGCAGCTCGGCCTTGACCTCCCGGTGCGCGGGCGAATCCACGAGGTTGTGCATTTCGTAAGGGTCCTGCGCGAGGTCGTACAGCTCGTCGCCATCGTAAAGCGCGGCCACGTACTTGTACGACCCGTGAACGATCATGCGCTGCAGGATGTCCTCCCCGTGCCCGTTGTGCTCACAGACGAGCTGGTCCGGCCATCCGGGATCCGCGGCCCGGCACAGCGGCAGCACCGACCGGCTGTCCATCTCCGCGGGCACCGGGATTCCCGCGGCCTCGAGCAGGGTCGCGGTGACGTCCATATTGGTGACAAAGTGGTCCACGCGGCGGGGACAGGGGATCCCCTTCGGCCAGCGGACGGCGAACGGAACGCGCATGACCTCCTCGGTCATGGTCGACGCCTTATCCCACATCCCGCCGTGGCTGGCGATCGCATCCCCGTGGTCGGCCACCCACATGACAATGGTATTGTCGGCCACGCCCAGTTGCTCCAGGGAGTCGAGAACCGACCCCACGGCCGCATCGGTCTGCAACGCCTGGCCGTAGCATTTCGCGAGAAGCTCCTGCCACAGCGGCCACGTGTCGTTGCCGCGCCACCGCCGGACATCCCAGTGGTGGTAATCCCGGTGGTAGAAATGGCGCAGGGGCCGGCCGGCCAGGTCGTCGCGGAAGCTGGGATACTCGGGTATCGATTTGGGATCGATCATGGACGCATACGGCTCGGAGGGATAATAGGGCTGGTGGGGCCCCCAGAAGCTGGCCACCAGGCTCCACGGCTGGCCGCTGCCGGCCAGCTCCCGGATCTTCTCAACCGCCTGATGCGCCACGAACTGCTCCTCATGCGCCTCGGGAGGGCCCTGGAGAACGCCGCTGCCGTTCATGAACTGCCAGGGCGACGGGTGGTGCAGGACCACCTCCGTCCCCTCCCACTTGCCCGTGAAGTGATGTTCGATCCGGGCGCGGGCGTCGCCATAGCCCCGGCTCGCGGCGTAGGCGCGGTATTCGTCGCACATGTAGGGCTTGCCGTAGTCGGTGAGCGACCAGCCCTCGATGCCATAGTCCACGGGAAGCCGCGTGTGGCCGCAATGCCATTTCCCGACATAGCCGTTGCGGTAGCCGGCCTTCGAGAGATAGTGGCTGTACAGCGCCTGGCCCGGCTTGAAATCGGACTGGTTGCCGTTGTCCATCCGCTCGCAATTCCAGACCATGCCATGCTTGGAGGGATACTGGCCCGTCATCATGCTGGCGCGCGCGGGCGAGCAGATGGGGCTGACCGAGTAGGCGCGGTCGAAGCGCGTTCCCGCCGCCGCGAACTGCTCGAAGCGGGGCCACTTGTACTCGAACTGGCCGGGCCGGTCGTGGCCGTAGAACGCCTGGTGATCCGTGATGATCAGGAGGATGTTGGGCTTGGCTGATGTGCTCATACGTTGCCGATCATAAACCCGCCTGAACGGCAATGTCAAACGCCTCGTCCCGTCTGTAATCTTTATCGTAATCGTGATCTTAATCTTAATCTGATCCATACAGTCAGGATTATGATTAAGAGGGCGCTTCCGGGTTTGTGGGGGGAATATATATTTACGCATCTTGGCGCCAGTTTCGCCAAAAGCAAATTTCCTTATATGTATTGATCTTATTCTGTCATCCCGAGCGGAGGCACGCTTCGGGCCGGAGTCGAGGGATCTCCGGGTTTAGACGGTAAGGAAGAGATCCCTCGACTACGCTCGGGATGACGGCAAAGGCGCTGTGCGGTCGAAGAAAAACAGGCCTGACAGGTCTTTCATTCAATGAATAT
>CAIKKV010000726.1 GCA_903828035.1 uncultured bacterium | reverse complement strand
TCTCCGAAGAAATACGCAGCATCATCGCTTACGGTGAATATTCCCGGGTTTATTGGCGCGGGGGCCTTGGCACTCTTTTCCGCAAGTCTTTGAAAAACTGGGCTCGAGAACTGCCGGAAAACCAGTTTGTCCGGGCGCATCGCAATGCCATTGTCAACCTGGCTTTCCTCGATCATGTGGAAATGCTTCCCGGCAAAGGCATGCAAATATACCTGTCCCATTCGGCTGAGCCCATTGCGGTCAGCTCTCGCCTCCGGCCGCATATCAATAAAGCAATAAAATCGTTTAGAAATCCGCCGTCTTCGTCTCGCCAGGATCCTTAGTCGATAAACCGCGCTTGGTGCATAAAAGCCTGCGCTAACCGCAATAGAATGGCAGCTGCCGTAACGCGGCCCCTACGATCGCGTATAGTCTGATGAATGGCTGCTATATGGCAACAATATTGCTAATCGATGACAACGAGGAACTGGCCGAGTGCCTGCAGCTGGTGCTCCAAGCGGAAGGGTTTGATGCTGTCACGGCCTGCAATGGCCTTGATGGCATAAGGATTGCCCGCAAACAACATCCTGATTTGGTGCTTTGCGACATTGACATGCCAGGCATCTCGGGCTACGAGGTGCTGGAGGCCATCCAGTATGATCCGATGATTTCGGACATTCCCCTGGTCTTTTTGACAGGACGAGAGCAGTTATCGGATTTTCGTCAGGGAGTCGCATCTGGCGCCCAGAAATACCTGCGCAAGCCGATCACAGCACGCGATCTGCTCGCCGTGATAAGCGCCTGCCTCCAAAGCGGGACAGGCAAAAGAAGGGCAAAGGAGGGTCGGTGCGCCTGGGATGCAAAAAAGCCTGTGTGCGTGTGCCCAGTCGAATACAGACATCCTTCCGGTCCAGCTTTTTACCAATGATGGATGCGCCGCAACAAAACCTTCAAAAAATGTCGATGTTATGAACACGAAAACAATACTGATTGTCGATGACGATGAAAACACACGATCGCTGCTCCACCACATCCTGAATATCCGGTGGAATTTTATCCTGCAGGAGGCCGGCGATGGAAAACAGGCGATGGATTTGATAAACGGGGGATTGGAGCCCGATTTGTGCATTGTCGATCTCATGATGCCGGAGCATGACGGACGGAGCATGATCGAGCAGATGAACAGGAGTTTACTGGTCAAAAAGATCAAGGTGATGACCTGCTCCGCCATCAACGAGTATCACGCCCGTCAGGATTTGATGAGCCTGGGGGTGTGCGGCCACATCTGCAAGCCGATCGAAGCAAAGGAAGTGCTGGATAACGTCGCCAGGGCGCTGCACCTGGATGCGCCGGCGCCAGTGGCCCGATCCTTTGAAGCCACCAGCCAGAACAGGCAGTCGATGCCATCGAACCAGCGCTCCACGAAGGACTGCCGGCCCCACCCAGCGCTTATTCACGGTCTCCAATCTAGCCGGTTGAACATCCATTTCAACAATTGATTCCATCGGCCACCCGGGAGGAGCAGCCATTGCAGCGCCAAGGTTCCCGCGGCGGCCCTGGGCGGGCAGTTCAAACAGAATAGAAACGACCTGAAAGAAAGAGGCTTACGATCCATGATCACCCTGCCAAATATCCCTGAAGCGAAAGTTGCCGTCCCCCCCGGATTCGATGCCAGCGCCAATGACGGCCCGGCCAAGCCCCTCAAATCAGACGAGCCCGGCACCAGCGCCAAAGCCCGGTGGCAAATGAAGGAAACGCTGGAATATCTGGCGGCCGAAATCCAGGGGCTAAGCCAGGCTGTGGAGCAGATCAAGGCACTGCAGGGCATCGCGCCGATCTGTGCCATCTGCAAAAAGGTCGAGGAGTTGCGCCATTCGTTCGATCGCGTCAAAAGCCTGCGGAGCCTCGTGCGGATCTGCGCCAGCTGCAAAAGGATCCGCAACGATCAGGGCCATTGGAGCCAGGTGGAGGCCTATTTGAGTCAGCACTCCAAGGCCCAGTTCAGCCACGGAATATGCCCGGAATGCATGAAAAGCCGCTACCCCGGCGCCCGACAGAACGCTGGGGCATAAGAACTCCTTTGAATTTCAGCGCACTCTTCGGCGTTTCTAAAATAAACGCTAAAGTTTAAGGAGATTCTGCCGATAACCCATCAGGGGTGTTGCGATTTGACTGCAAGGCACCCATCCGGGCAGGGTGTTACGGCGCGTGCGATGAGGAGGCAATTAAGACTAAATGGAAACCAATCCTATTTTGGAAAGCAATCCGATCGATGTACAGGCTTCGGAATGGAATCACAAGAAAGC
>CAIKKV010000725.1 GCA_903828035.1 uncultured bacterium | reverse complement strand
TGACCATGCGGGCCACGCACTCCTGGGGCCCCCGCAGCGCCGCCACGGCGCCGTACATGGCGAACGTGTTGGGAGCCGAGGTGCTGTGGCTCTGGAACGCGCCCGCCGCCTGGATCACATTCCGGGGGCCCGCCGCATAGCCCAGCCGCCACCCGGTCATGGCATACGGCTTGCTGAACCCGTTGATGGTGATCGTGCGCGAGCAGACCTCCGGCCCGATCGACGCCACGCTGAACGGCGTGACCCCGTCGTAGCACATGCGCTCGTAAATCTCATCCGAGACGATCGTCAGGTTGTGCTTCACCGCCACGGCGGCCAGGGCGCGCAGCTCCGCCTCGCTATAGACCGCCCCCGTGGGGTTGGACGGACTGTTCAGCACCAGCACGCGGGTCCGGGCGGTAATCGCCTTCTCCAGCTGCGCCGGGATGACCTTCAGCGCCTGCGACTCGCCCGCTGTGACCAAAACGGGAACAGCTCCCGCCATGCGGATCATCTCGAGGTAGCTGACCCAGTAAGGCGCCGGCAGCAGCACCTCGTCGCCCTCGCTCAGCAGGGTCATGAAGATATTGTACAGCGAATGCTTGGCCCCGTTGCTGACCAGGATCTGATCGGTTCCGTACGCGATCCCGTTCTCCTGCTTCAGCTTCTCCGAGATGGCGGCCAGCAGATCGGGAAGCCCGGCGTTCGGCGCGTACTTCGTCTTGCCGTCCTTCAAGGCCTTCAGGCACGCTTCCTTGATATGCTCCGGGGTGTCGAAGTCGGGCTCGCCGGCTCCAAACCCGCACACACTCTGGCCCGCCGCCTGGAGGGCCTTGGCCTTGGCATCCACCGCCAAGGTGACGGACGGCGCGATCGCTGCTACTCGGGGATTAATTTCCATAATACTTCTGCACCCACTCCTTGATCGTATCTTGTGCCACGTTGACAATACCGATTTCACGAATCGCATTCTCGGGGGAATCGGAGGCGTGCGCCGCATTGACCATGATGTCGCTTCCGTATTCGCGCCGCACGGACCCCGGCTCGGCCTTGGCCGGATCCGTCGAGCCCAGGAGGTACCGGATCTTTTCGACGGCGCTCATCCCCCTGTATATCAGGGCGAGGCAGCTCTGTGAGCCCGCCTTGTGCTTGTCGGCCTCGGCCACTTCGGAGGGCTTGAACCCGGTCATGAACTCGATGATCGCCTCGAACTGGCGCTGGCCGATGACGGGGCCGAGCTGCTCGCCGATCAGGCTCTTCAAGTCCTCGGGCACGGGCAGGGCCAGCGCCTGCTCAAGCGCCGCGCCCGCCTTCGCCCCGGTGATCGACTTGAACTTTTCCTCCAGGATCGGCAGCACCGGCCCGTAAAAAGCCTCCGCCATCGCCACGGTCATCGAAAACTTGCGCATCCCGATGATCCTCAGGCCCGAGCGCGACAGCAGGTCGATGATATGGCCCGGGCGCGCCGTGGCCATCCGGAAGTTCTCGGGCTTGATCATCACCAGCGTGCTCTGCATCCCCTCGACGTTCGGCACATCCACGGCCGTATCGATGACGCCGCCATCCCGCTCGGAATACTCCGCCCAAAGCCGGGCAACCTCGGCCGCGCGCTGCTCATTGGGCGCCACCAGGACGGCCGGCTCGAAATACTTCAGGTCGCCCTTCTCGTCGACGATGTAATCCCCGTAGGTGTCGCGGATCGTCTCCCCGTTCATCCAGCCGGATTTGACGTGTCCGGTGGCTTCCCGGATTTTCTGAATCGCATTCTCCCCCTCCAGCAGCAGCAGGACCACCCGCCGCCGCTGCCCCGTCACCGGATCCGGGGAGTAGTTCTTGCGCACGTACTGGGCCAGCATGCGGGCAATCTCCGGTTCGCTGTGGGAGGAGGCCTCGAGCGAATCCGCATACCGGTCCACCAGCTCCTGGCTGGGGCCGAACATCCGCGCCGCCGCCAGCGACAACCCGGTGCGACTGATGAGCCGCCCGATCACGCCACCCGTCCGAGACTTGGCGATCGTGTAGGGATTAATCAACGCAAAACCCAGTTCCCAAGCCATAACCACCTCTAAAGTCAATCCATTCTGCCGTGATATGCCGTAGAAGAATATCCAATTACAGGGGGAGCGACAAGCCTTATTGGCCGATTTTGGCTGATTTTGTCTTGCCCGCCGGTCATCAACATGAGAAAATTACCAAGTATGATCGCTCTCCGTAATGCCCTGAAAGGACTGGACATGATTCAACGCGCCCGCCTCACCTTGATCCTCCTCGCCGGATTCGCCCTGGCCTCCCCCGCGATGGCCCTGCAGCAAGCCGTGAGCGGCCAGGTCCGACAATTCGGCACACACAAGAACTTCGAGGCCCGCCCCTTCGCCAACGGCGATTTCGGCTACGGCGGGGCCTATGAAATCCGCGACACCATGGGCTATTGGCAGATCGGCGCCCTCTATACGCCGGACGCCGGAACCAAGGGGGACATTGACTACGCCGTCACCCCTTTCCTCAACCTGATGATCAAGGACAACATCTTCCTTGCCGGGTTGGGGATCGACAAGACGTATATGTCCCGTTCCACCGGAAACGACGACTGGACGGACCTCTACTGGACTATCCTGACCGGGCTCGAGTTCCCGATCAGCCAGCACCTGACCCTCACAGGCCTCGCCGTCTACGACCTCGATCGCCTCGGTAAACTGGGCGATTTCCGTTTCGACGACGTTGAGTTCGCCGCCGCCCTGAACCTGTTGTTCTAACGCTGGAGCGCCCTATCGTGTCCTTCCGTTTTTTCGCCTCGAGCGCCCTTTTGGCGGCGCTCGCCATCTGCGCGCAGGCTGCCGATTTCGCCCAGTCCGTTGTCAAAATCACGGTAACCGGCCAGCGGCCGGATTTCGCCCTGCCCTGGCAGGACACCGGCTTCTCCAAATCCGGCGGCTCCGGCTTTGTCATCCAGGAAGGGCGCAAGCGCTGGATCCTGACCAATGCCCACGTCATCTCCGACGCCCGCTTCATTGAAGTGGAGCGCGAGGGCGACCCCCGCCCCCGGCGGGCCCATGTGGCCTTCGCCGGCCATGATTGCGACCTGGCCGTTCTCGACGTCGACGACCCCGGCTTCTGGCTGGAGGCCGAGCCCCTGAAACTCAGCGCCTCGCTCCCCGGCCTCGACGAACAGGTGGTCGTGATCGGCTACCCCATGGGCGGAAACCGCCTGTCGCTGACGCGCGGGGTCGTCTCGCGCATCGACTACAACATCTACGCCCACACGGCGGTGGACAGCCACCTCGTGCTGCAGGTGGACGCCGCCATCAACCCCGGCAACAGCGGAGGCCCCGTCCTCTTTAACGGCCGCATCGCGGGGGTGGCCTTCCAGGGCATCCAGGCGGCGCAGAACATCGGCTACGCCATTCCGATCCCGGTGATCCGCCACTTCCTCGACGATATCGCCGACGGCCGCTACGACGGCTATCCCGAGCTGGGCGTTGGTCATCTGGAAACGCGAAACCCGGCCCTTCGGAAAGCGCTGGGGCTGCCCTCCGCCCGGACGGGCATCACCGTGGACCGCGTGGACCCGCTGGGCAGCGCCGCCGGCCACCTGCTCCCCGGGGACGTGCTGCTCTCCATCGACGGCGTGCCCATCGCCGACGACGGGTCCATCCGCATCAAGAATGTGCCCATGGAATACGTGGAGCTGCTGGAGCGGAAGCAGGCCGGCGACGGCCTCCGCTTCGACGTCTGGAGGAGCAACACGCTCCAGGCCGTCACCGTCCCGCTGCGCCCCCCTTCCGACGCGTTCCTCTTCCGCCAGAATTACGACGTGCGCCCCCGCTACGCCATCGCCGGCGGCCTTGTCTTCGCCCCCCTCACCCGGGAGCTGCTGACCGGCCTCGCGAAGCAGCTCGGCACGCCCGACACCCAGCACCTGCTCTACGACTGGGTGTTCGGCCGGGAAGACGCCCTAGTCCGCGACCAGGACGAGCGCGTCATCCTCCTGCGCCGGCTCCCCCATCCCATCAACGCCTATGCCGACTCATTCCTGTATGCCGAAGTCGCCGCCGTCAACGGAAAACCCATCCGCCAGCTCGCCGATCTCGCGGCCGCCCTGCGCGAGCCGCTAAACGGATTCCATGTGTTCCGCTTCCGGCACCGCAAGGACGAGCTCGTGCTCGACGCCGCCGAAGCCGCCCTCACCGAACCCGCCCTGCTCGCCGCCTACGGCGTCCCTGCCGCCTCCTACACCGGACCCGTCAACCCATGAAAGCACACCCCCTTCTCCTCCTCGCCTTCCTGGTCCTGGCCACAGCCATTTCGGCCCGGGCCGCCGACCCGGCGCCCGCCGCCGCGCCCTCCTGGCGCCGCTCCCTCTATGCGCTTCGCGTCACGGCCCAGCGCTACGACGCCGAGCAGCCCTGGAAAAAGAGCGCCCCCGAAAAACGCGCGGGCTACGCCATCGTGATCAGCTCAAACCGCCTGATCACCACCGATCAGCTGGTCCGCGACGCCACCCTGGTTGAAATCCGGCCCGCCGGAAGCGCCCGGTACTACCCCGCCGCCGTGCTCCGCGCCGACCGGGAGATGAACCTGGCCCTGCTGGACGTCACCGCGGCCGCGCTGCCCGAGCAGCCCGTGCCGATCGAGTTCGCCGCCCTGCCTTTTCCGGGCTCCCGGGGCACCTTCGTCCAGTTTGAGGACGGCGGCATCCTCCAGGAAGGCACCGCCCAGATTCTGCGCGCCTCCATGAACGCGCCCGCCGAGGACGCGCCCGCCCTTCTGACGCTCCAGTTCCTGGCCGATATCCCCCTGAACGGACAGGGCCTCCCCATATTGCAAGATGGCCGCCTGGCCGGACTGACCGTCTCCTATGACCGCGCAAGCAAGCTCGGGCTTCTCTACCCGGGGCGCGTGCTCAAGCGCTTCGTCGAAGACGCTGCGCGCACCAACTACCTTGGCATGCCGGTTGCCGGCATCTCCTGGAAGCCCCTTCCCGACCCCGCGAAGCGCCGCTATCTGAAAGCGCCCGAAGGCGATCACGGGGTCCAGATCATCTCCACCACGCTCGGCACCGAGGCGGCCGCCGTGTTCCAACCCGGCGATGTCCTGCTGTCCTGGAGCGGGTTCCCGCTGGATCAGCAGGGGTTTTACGACGATCCCGCGCTGGGCCGGATTCCCTTCCCGGCGCTCGTCACCGCCTGCCGTCCGGGCGACTCCATTCCCATCGCGTTTGTCCGGGACGGGCTGGAAACGCAGGCGGTCATCCGGCTCGCGGCGCGGAGCGCCCTGCTCCGCCGAGTGCCTGAGCACGACGACGGCCAGGCCCCCTACCTGGTGGAAGGCGGCATGGTCATGCGCGATCTGTCCGGCGACTACCTGAGGGCGGAAGGCTATGACTGGATTTCCCGGGCCAATCCCCGGCTGGTGCATTTTTACCTGACCCGGGGCGAGGAAGAGGCGCCCGACGGCGAGCGGATTCCCATCCTGTCCGGCGTCCTGCCCGACTCCATCAATGTGGGCTACCAGGATTTCAGGGACGAGGTCATCACGGCCGTCAATGGCGAATCCGTTCAAAGCCTGCGGGACATCGTCCGCATCCGGGAACGCGATGGCGCCATCTCCCGCCTCCGCCTGCGGGGCCGTGATGTGGATCTGGCGCTGGACGCCGCCACGCTCAAAGAGGCCAATGCCCGCATTGCGGAAAGCTACCGGATCCCAACTCTTCAGGTGACTCGGAAATGATCCGACACAGCGTAAAATGCCGGGGGCGGACGGAACGCGAGCGTGCCTAGTCGGAGATTTCGGAGCGCGTGCTGAGCAGGTGGGAAACCAACCCGACCAGAGACAGGCTGAGGATCATCCCGCCCACCATCACCAGCCAGACGATGCTGGCGATCGGACGGTCGTTCATCGTACAGTTCAAAGTCCAGGGGCGACCGGCCGCAACCACCCTCCACTGCAAGTTCAAGCGCGTAGCGTCCTCCGCTGGTCGGGTGGCGGCGGGTTGACTGTCGTAGAGCAGTGCCGCGGGATTGGTTGACTCGCCATCGAAAATTTTCAAGTGTATCGGGCGCGCAAACAACAAATCCGATTTTCCCAGGATACCGTGCATCAGATCGGTCATCCGGTAAGGGCTGTAAACCCAACCCCGGATGGCGGCACGCCGTTGGTCAACCGTATCCGTGGGCATCCCGCGTCCATACACCGGCACATACATCAAGGTGCCGGCTTGGATATCCTGGTCAGTCTCCTGCACGAGTCGGACCTTCCCCGAGAGGGAGGCCTCGTCCTGGTCCCTCGCCCGCTCCATCGCTGCCCGGCGAACCGGCTCGTTCAGCATGTCGTAGCCAAAGGCGCGGAGATTCCGGCCCTCAAACGGTTCGAGGTAGATGATGGAGGTGTAGAGCTCCCGGTCGCCCTCGGGTCGCACTTGGTAGTCCGGGTAGCCTTCGGCTCGAACTTCCTGGATATGTTGCGCCAACTTCTCGCGGGGGATCAGCAACGAGAAGCCCAACCCTTGAATGCCGGGTAGGTGCAGATCAATCTTCTGATGCGCGGAATAGAGTTTCCATTCCTGACGAGTTACTCCATCCGAGTCCTCGAAAAACGCCGCCGCGCTGAGCAGGATCTGTTCATGGGCGCTGAGTCGATCCGCAATTCTGGCCTGGAGTTCAATGCAAACGAAATCGAACTCGCGCTTTTCAGCCTTCTCCCCATTGGCTTTTGCGTACCAGGCAGCCAAGGCTGTGACGAGTAGCCCCGCCAGCAGAACGGATACTGGCAGCAAGACGTGCCCCTTTCGGCTGTCGGTTGGCTCGGCCAAACTCTTTGTCGACACTGTGCTGACCATTTCGCTCCAGTCCTGTTAATTCCATAAATCGCGGGAAACCCATAACCACGCAGGGATGTATTTCGGTTTCCTTGCTGGTATTATGTGACAAAAACGGTGTAAATCAACTTATATCTTTTCGATTCACAGGGATATTTCAAACCACCACACATACCGGCCATGTGGATATTTCATGGTGTTTTAAATGGGGTGCGTGACGGGATTTGAACCCGCGACTTTCAGATCCACAATCTGACGCTCTAACCAACTGAGCTACACACACCGTGATGCAAAAAAAGATCACCCGCCATGACGACGGCTAACCCATAACGGCTGACCAATATAAAACGGCAGGCCCGTTTGTTACAAGGAAAAAACATATCCGCGCTCTTACAGCCGGTTGGCCAGCTCCAGCATCCGGGCCGGCATATCCTCCAGCCGCTCCACGCGCAACAGCTCCCCATGCCCCAGCCGCGCCAGCTTCAGGCACAGCTCGCCGTTCACCTTGTAATCCTGCATCATCAGCACATGCAGCTTGGAGAACCGGGAAGCCCAGGGGGACGGATCGCCTCCCACCGTATACACCCCATCCGTAATCAAAAGGCCCGTCCGCCGCCCATGGGTGCACCGGTCCAAGTCCCTGCTGCCCGTCTCCAGGGCCTC
>CAIKKV010000724.1 GCA_903828035.1 uncultured bacterium | reverse complement strand
TCCCGTTCCCGCCGGCCGCCTGGCCGCGCCCGGCCACCCGCTTCCCGATTCCTTCCTCCCGCCTGGCACGTATATCGTCAAGCCCGCCCGCGCGGACGGCAGCGAGGGCATCGACGCCCGCTCCGTGGCCGCCTGGCCCGGGGCCGAATTGAGGGCGGCCGTGCAGCGCGTCCACGACACGTTCCGCCAGCCGGCCGTGATCGAGGCCTTCTGCGGCACCCGCGAGTTCAACGTGTCGATCCTGGAGGACGCCGGGCAGCTGCGCGTGATGCCCGTGGCGGAGATCGAGTTCAGGAACTTCGGGCCCGGCCGGCCCCGCATCGTGGGGTATGAGGCCAAGTGGAATCCGGAGGCGTTCGAGTACCAGAACACCACCCGTGTGCTGCCGGCCCTCCTGTCCGAAGCCGATGCCGGCCGCATCGGCGCCTGCGCCCGCGAGGCCTGGCAGGCCCTGGGCTGCCGCGATTATGCGCGGGTCGATTTGCGGATGGAGGAGTCCGGCGCGCTGGCCGTCATCGAGGTGAACCCCAATCCGGACATCTCCCCGGACGCCGGCTTTGCCAAGGCGCTCGAGGCGGGCGGCGTGACCTTCAGCGCGTTTGTCGAGACCGTGCTGCGCAATGCGTCGGCCCGGCTCGGGGGCGGCGCGGATCCGGCGCCTGCCGCGGCCAGCCCGGGCCACACGCCGGGCCATGTGATCCGGCGGAATGAGCCGGCGGATCGCGAGCGCATCCTCGCGCTGACGCGGAAGACCGGCTTTTTCAGGCCCGATGAGATCGAGATCGCCCGCGAGGTGCTGGACGAGGCCCTGCGCGAGGGGCCGGGCGGCCATTACCAGTCGTTCGTCATCGAGGTGGACGGCACGGTCGCCGGCTGGGTCTGCTGCGGCCCCACGCCCTGCACGGTGGGGACCTGGGATATCTACTGGATCGCCGTGGATCCGGCCTATCAGAAGCGAAGCCTGGGCCGGGCCCTGCTGCACCATGTCGAGGCCTGCATCCGGGAGCGGGGCGGCCGCATGGCCGTGCTGGAAACCTCGGGGCGCGAAGACTATCTGCCCACCCGCGGCTTCTACCTGAAATGCGGGTACGCGGAGGCGGCCGTGATCCGGGACTACTACGCCCCCGGCGATTCCATGGTGCTCTACATCAAGCCTTTCTGACCCTGTGTTTTTTTGGCTGTGTTTTTTTGGCTGGAAACGGTTTTTTCTTTCTGATAGTTTACCCGGATAAGTAAAAGGAGACGTCTCATGTCACAGGATCGCTCGATGTTTCGTTATGCCGGCTTTGCACTCCTCTGCGCCGCCTTGATCGCGTCCGGTTGTAATCGCCAGGGAGAGCAGCCCAAGAAGGAGCCCGTCGCCCCGGCCCCGAAGCCCGTCGTTGCCGCCGCCGCCAAGCCCTCCGCCGATCCCGGCAAGGTTTTGATCCAGATCGACGGCAAGAAGCTGACCGAGGGCGAGCTGGCCAAGCTGGCTGCCGAGCAGTACGAGCAGGTCGCCTCCATGGTGCCCCCGGAGCAGGCCGAAAACTACCGCACCCAGATGCGCGTCCAGGCCGCCCAGTCGTTCATCGTCACCACGCTGCTTGAGAACGAAGCCTCCAAGCGCGAGATCACCGTCACCGACGCCGATATCGACAAGGCCGTGGCCGATATCACCAAGCGGCTGCCGGCCGACATGACGCTGGACAAGGTTCTCGAGATGGAGAACATGACCCAGGCCTCGTTCAAGGAGCGCATGAAGAAAGACCTGCGCATCAAGAAGCTGTTTGATGTGGAGATGGAGAAGACCGGGGCCATCTCGGACAAGGAAGTGGCCGAGTTCTACGACAAGCAGAAGTCCGCCTTTGAAGTGCCCGAGCAGGTGACGGCCCGCCACATCCTCATCAAGGTGGACGAGAAGGACGATGCGGCCGCCAAGGCGGCCAAGAAGGCCAAGATCGAAGATCTGCACAAGCAGCTCGTTGACGGCGCTGATTTCGCGACCCTGGCCAAGGCCAATTCGGATTGCCCGTCCGCCAAGGACGGCGGCATGCTCGGCAAGTTCGGCCGCGGCCAGATGGTCCCGCCCTTCGAGGAAGCCGCTTTCTCCCAGGCCACCAATGTGGTCGGCCCCGTGATCGAGACCCAGTTCGGGTATCACGTCGTCCAGGTGACGGAGAAGAGCGTGGCCCAGACCCGCACCCTGGCGGAAGTCAAGGGGCAGATCCTGGACTACCTGAAGATGATGAAGAGCCGCAAGGTGATTCCTCCGTTCATCGACCAGCTGCGCGCGCAGGCGAAGGTGGTTGTGGACCCCGAGCTGGACAAGGACATCCAGGCCGCCAAGCTGGCGGATGAAGCCAAGCAGGCCATGGGCGCCGCCTCCGGCGAAGCGGAGGAGGAAGCCGTCGAAGCTCCCGCCGCCCCGGCTGTGGAAGCTCCGGTGGTGGAGGCCCCCGCCGCTCCTGCTGTGGCGGCTCCCGCCGTCCCGGCTGTCGCCGCGCCTGTCGCTCCCGCCGCTCCTGCCGCCGCTCCCGCGAAATAAGGGTGGCGTCGCAGCTCTTTATTTTTGACCTCGATGGCACGCTCGTCGATTCTGTCGGCGACTTGGCCACGGCGGTGAATCTGACCCGGGCCGAGTATGGACTCGGCCCGGTTTCCATTCAGACCGTGGCCGGCTATGTGGGGGATGGCATCCGGGTGCTGATGGAGCGGGCTTTGCAGGACAAGCCGGACGCCGATCTCGACCAGGCGGTCCGCTTTCAGAAGCGCCACTACCTGGCCCATCTGTGCGAGAAGACCCGGCCTTACGAGGGAGTTCCGGAAGGGCTGGCCCGCCTTCGCGCGTGTGGACATGTCCTGGCGATTGCGACCAACAAGCCCGCCGACATGACCGAGACGCTGCTGCAGGCCCTCGGATTGCGCCCGTTGTTCGAGGCCGTCTATGGAGGCGGCAGCGTGCCGGAGCTGAAGCCGGATCCCGCCATGCTGGAGGGGATCATGGGCCGCCTGGGGTTCGGGAAAACCGATTCCTGGATGGTGGGCGACAACCGGACCGATCTGGAGGCGGCGCGCAGGGCCGGCATCCGCTCCGTCCTGATGGCGTATGGCATTGGCGATCCGGGGCCGGAGAAGCCCCATCTGACTTTTGAATCGTTCGGTGATTTTGTGGAATGCATGATGAGGGGAACGTAGAATGAAAAGCCTAGCAGCGTCGAAGGTTTGTTTTGCCTCCGTGGGCGTCGCCCGCCCGGAAGGGTCGGCCACGCTTCCCGCCAAGCTGGAGCGCATGCTGGCGCAGTACGACCTGAAGCATCTCTGCCAGGGCAAGGTGGTGCCCATCAAGATGCACTTGGGCGGGAACCTGGGCTACTCGACCATTCATCCGCTGATCGTGCGCATGGTGGTGAAAGCCGTGAAGGCGGCCGGCGGAAAGCCGTTCATCGTGGAGGCGGGCTTTGGAACCGTGGCCGCCGCGGCGGAGCGCGGGTATACGACCGAGACGCTCGGCTGCCCGATCATCGCCGCCGGCGGGCCCTATGACACCTACATCGTGGAGCGCGAGGTCGGCTTCCGCCAGCTCGACAAGCTCCGCATCTACGGCGCCATCTGGGACGCCCCCTGCCTGATCAACCTGTCCCATGTGAAGGGCCACGGGGACTGCGGCTACGGCGGCGCCTGCAAGAATATCGCCATGGGCTGCGTCGATGGCGACACCCGCGCCAAGATCCACGCGCTGGAGGGCGGGATCGACTGGAACAAGGAGGCCTGCACCCTTTGCGGGCGCTGCGTCAAGGCCTGCGACACCAACGCCATCAAGCTCGACAAGGCGGGGAAAAAGGTCTCCATCTTCTTCCATCACTGCCGCTACTGCCGCCACTGCGTGGCCGCCTGCCCGACGAAGGCGCTGACCATGCGGGATAAGACCGGATTCAAGGATTTCCAGGAAGGCATGGCCCTGACCACGAAAACCGTCATGGGCTCGTTCGATCCCACCCGGGTGCTGCACATCAACGTGCTGACCCAGATCACGATGTTCTGCGACTGCTGGGGCATGACGACGCCCAGCCTTGTGCCGGATATCGGGATCATGGCGTCGCCCGACATGGTGGCGCTCGAGTCGGCCTGCCTCGATGCGATCAAGACCGAAAACCTGATTCCCGGCACCCTGATCGGCAAGTGGAAGCTGCACAAGGGAAACCACCTTTTCGAGAAGATTCACGGCAAGGATCCCTGGATCCAGGTCCGGTCTTTGGAGAAGCACGGGCTGGGCACGCAGAAGTATGTGATCGACGAGGTCGTCTAGCGGCGTTTCGCCGGGGAGGCTGGCATGTCACATTGGGAAAACACGGCGCCGGAGATGAAGGCCTCGCTTGCCGTCGCCACCGGGTTCGGCCTCGGGCTCAGCCCCTTCGCGTCGGGCACGGTGGGCTCGCTCTGGGGCCTTCCGCTGGTGTGGGTTCTCACGGGGCTGGGCTGGCACTGGCAGTTGGTGGCCGCGCTGACCCTGGCCACCCTGGCGGTTCCTTTTTGCGGCATGGCCGAGAACTGGTTTGGAAAGAAGGACGACGGCCGGATCGTGGCCGATGAATACCTGACCTTTCCGATCGCCGTGCTGGGTCTGCCCCTGCACCAGGCGCCCCTGATGCTGATCGTGGCCTTCGTGACCGCCCGCGTCTGCGATATCGTCAAGCCCTGGCCCGCCCGCGGCCTGCAGGATCTGCATGGCGGCTATGGCATCGTCATCGACGATGTGTTCGCCTCGTTCTACGCGCTCGCCGCGAACTGGCTTTTCTTTCTGTTCGCCTATCCGTGGCTGGCTTCCTGGATTGCCCGGATTTGGCCGTATTAATCGGAGGAGAGGCTCATGAACCGGCTTCTTTCTTCCCGCCTGAGGGGCTGCTCCGTGCTGCTCCTGGCGCTTCTGGCGCCGCTCTTTTCCCGGGCCGAGCCCCTGGTGCTGCAGGTTTTCTCCAACGTGGTGCTGGTGGCTGATCATGCGGCGAATGACGGCGATAGCTTTATCGTCGCGGCCGGCGCCGTGCGCCATCACCTGCGGCTCTACTTCGCCGACTGTCCCGAGTCCCGCGCCACCCAGGATGCGGATTTCAAGCGCGTCCGGGATCAGCGGCGCTATTTCGGGCTGACGAACGAGCAGCAGGTGATCGAGTATGGCCGCGCGGCCTCCGACTTCACGAAGAAGGCGCTGGCGAAGCCCTTCACGGTCTACACCGCTTTTGCCGGCGCCCTGGGGCGGAGCGAGGACAAGCGCTATTACGCGTTTATCCGCACGGCTTCCGGCCAGGATCTGGCCGAACAGCTCGTCCGGCAGGGGCTGGCGCGGGCCTACGGCACCGGGCGCGTGACGCCCGGCGGGATCGCCCAGGATGAGTACAAGGCCTGGCTTTCCGACCTGGAAGCCGGGGCCATGCTCAAAAGACGGGGGGTCTGGGCCGACGCCGACCAGGATCAGCTGGCAACCCTCCGCGCCGAGACCCGGCGGGAGGAGCGCGAGCTGGACACGGTCAAGGCGGCCGTCAAAGCCGCGGACGCGGGAACGGGCCCGGTGCATTTGAACAAGGCCTCTCTTGAGGAGCTGGGCACCTTGCCGGGCGTGGGGGAGGGCACCGCGCGGCGCATCATCGAAGGGCGCCCCTGGCGGAGTTGGGACGCGCTCGACCGCCTCCCGGGCGTGGGACCGGCCACCCTGGCCAAATGGCGCGAGCATGCGGTGCTGGAGTGAGCCGAGATCTGCCGATTTTCGAACTGGAATCGGAGCTCGTGCGGACCGTTGGAAAGAGCCGCCGCTTTGTCCTGACCGCGCCAACCGGCTCCGGCAAGTCGACCCAGGTTCCGCAGATGCTGGTCGATCACGGGCTGGCGGGGGACGGCGAAGTGGTGATCCTTCAACCGCGCCGGATCGCCGCCCGGCTGCTGGCCGCCCGCGTGGCGAGGGAGCGGAAGGCGCGCCTGGGCGGGGAGGTCGGCTACCAGGTCCGGTTCGAGAACGTCACCTCCCGGGATACCCGGATCGCCTATGTGACGGAAGGCATTCTGCTGCGCCGCATGATGACGGACCCCGGCCTGACCGGCGTGGGGGCGATTTTATTCGACGAGTTCCATGAGCGCCATTTGTACGGCGACCTGACCCTGGGCATGGCGCTCCAGCTCCAGCAGCTCCTCCGGCCGGATCTCTTGCTGGGCGTCATGTCGGCCACCTTGGAGACAGGCCCCCTCCTTCGTCACCTGGGTGGCTGTCCGGTGCTGCGCGCCGAGGGGCGGCTTTATCCCGTGGAGATCCGCCATGTGGAGAAGACGCCCGATCCGGCGCGCTGCCCCCCCTGGCAGGCGGCGGCCGAGGCCCTGGCGGACCTGCTGGAGGAGGGGGCTCCCGGCGATGCGCTGATCTTCATGCCGGGGGCCTATGAGATCAACCGCACCATCCAGGCCGTGCAGGCGCTGCCCGCCGCGCGGGGCTTTGCCGTGCTGCCCCTGCACGGCGAGCTGCCGGTGGACGCCCAGGATGCGGCGGTGGCTCCGGCCGGCAGCCGGCGCAAGGTGGTGGTGGCGACGAATGTGGCGGAAACGTCGCTGACGATCGAGGGCGTCCGGATCGTCATCGACAGCGGGCTGGCGCGCATGGCCCGGTTCGACGCCTGGCGCGGCATCAACACGCTGCTGGTGGAGTCGATCAGCCGCGCCTCGGCCGACCAGCGGGCCGGCCGCGCGGGCCGCACGGCTCCGGGCGTCTGCGTGCGCCTCTGGTCGGAGCGCGAGCATGCGGGCCGCCCGGCGGCGGAGCTGCCTGAGGTGCGCCGGCTCGACCTGTCGGAAGCCGTCTTGCTCCTCAAGGCGTCGGGCGTGGGGCCCGTGCGCGAGTTCCCCTGGCTGGACGCCCCCGAGGCGAAGGCGCTGAGCCGGGCCGAGACGCTGCTGGACGACCTGGGCGCCACGGAGGGCCCCGATGGGCCGGTGACGGAGCTGGGCCGCCGCATGGCCTTCTTCCCCCTGCATCCCCGGTACTCCCGGATGCTGCTGGCGGCCGAGGGCTTCGGCTGCGTGCGCGAGGCGGCCTGGGTGGCGGCGCTGACGGAGGGGCGCCCGGTGCTGGTGAGGCGGACGGACTCGGAGACCGAGGAGCGGCGCGAGCGGGCGCTGGGCGAGGAGTCCGAGTCCGATTTTGCCCGGCTCATCCGGGCGTGGCGCCATGCCGGGGAGGCGAATTACGACCTGGAGGTCTGCCGCCGCCTCGGCATCCATGCGCAGGCGGCGCGGCAGGCCGGCGCGGCCGCCGAGTTGTTCCTGAGATTGGCGCAGCGCGCGGGGCTCCGCGCGGACGGCGGCGAGGCGGACGCCGGCGCGCTGGCGCGCTGCATGCTGACGGCCTTTCCGGATCACGTGGCGAAGCGGGTCGACGGCGGCACGCTGCGGTGCCAGATCGTCCATGGCCGCCGCGGCGTCCTGGACAAGGAAAGCGCGGTGCGGGGGGCCCCGCTGGTCGTGGCGGCCGAGATCCGCGAGGTGGAGGCCGGGCGGGGCGAGATCGAAGTGCGGCTGAGCCAGGCCGCCGCCATCCGGGTGGAGTGGCTGGAGGAGCTGTTTCCGCGCCACTTCAGCCGCTCGGTGCGCGTGGCGTGGGATTCGGCCGCCAAGCGCGTGACGGCCGAGGAGGAGTGGCGGTACCACGATCTGCCGCTGGAGAGCCGGCGGCTGGACCGGCCGCCCGAGGAGGAGGCCGCGCGGCTGCTGGCGGAGGACGCGACCAAGGGCCAGATGGTCCTGCAGGGATGGAATCACGCGGTGGAGCAGTGGGTGCTGCGCGTCAACTTCCTGGCCGGCGCCT
>CAIKKV010000723.1 GCA_903828035.1 uncultured bacterium | reverse complement strand
ATCGCCGGCGCCGGTTCGAATCGCTGGGCACCCGCACGGCTGCCGAGGCCTATGTCCGGCATGTCCGCCGGTGTATCCGGCTCTCCTTCGGGAAGCCGCCGCCCCGCACCCCGCTGAACACGCGGGTAACCGGGCGGGTCAAGGGGGAGTCCTATGACATTGAAAAGCTCGTCTATGAAAGCCGGCCCGGATATCGGGTAAGCGCCAATTTGTATGTGCCTAAAAACGGGGCACAGGGGGGGCGCTTCCCGGCGGTGCTCATGCTGTGCGGGCATTCTGCCGAAGGAAAGCACTTTGACGTCTATCAAACGGCCTGCCACGCCCTCGCGCTCAAGGGGTTCCTGGTGCTGACCATCGATCCGCTGGAGCAGGGCGAGCGACTCCAGTTCGAGCATCTGCCCGAAAAAAAGAGGCCGGGCTTGTGCGCGGCACATTGCCTGGTGGGGAACCAGCAGGTCCTGGTGGGCGATTTCTTCGGCGCCTGGCGGGCCTGGGACGCGATCCGCGGGCTGGACGTGCTGCTGGCCCGGCCCGAGGCGGATCCCTCGCGGGTGGGGGTGACCGGCAATTCCGGGGGAGGGACGCTGACCGCCTATGTCGCGGCCCTGGATCCGCGCCCGACCATGGTGGCGCCGAGCTGCTTCATCTGCTCCTACGGCGCCAATGTGCAGAACGAGCTGCCGAGCGACGCTGAGCAGAATCCCCCGGGAATGCTCCGGATGGGCCTGGATCAGGCGGACCTGCTGATGGCCTACGCGCCCCGGCCGACCCTGGTTTTGGGTCAATATGACGATATGTTCGATGTCCGCTACACCCGGAAGGCAGGCCTGGAAGTGGATCGCCTGAACCGGTTGCTCGGGGCACCCGGGACGGCGGATTTTTTTGCGGGCCCTGCCGGGCACGGTTTTTCGATCGAGAACCGGGAAGCCATGGTGGCCTTTTTCATGAAACATGCGGGCCTCAAGGGCGCGTCCCGGGAGACCCCGTTCAAGGCGCGGCCGGCTTCTGTTTTGAACGCCACTCCGGACGGCAGCGTGGTCAGGGCCGGCAGCCGCCGGCTGCAGGATTTCACGCGGGATGAGGCCGCCTTCCGCCGCCGGATGCGGGGCCACCCGTCTGTGGCCGCGCTCCAGCGGGATGCCGCCCGCTTGCTGGGCATCAGCAAGCCGGCCCGTCCGCCGCATTACCGTCTGTTGAGGAGCGGGTGCGGACCGGCGGGCTCGTGTACCGTTCATAGCCAGTTCGGCCTGGAGACCGACCCCGGCATCCTGGCCGTGGTCAGCTGCCTGAGCAAGGGCGGCGGGGTCATGCATCCCGCGCCGGGCAAGGCGGTTCTATATGTGGGGCATGAATCCGGCCTGAAGGACGTGGCCGAGAATGCCGCCGTGGGCCGGATGGCGCGCCGCGAGAAGGCCTTTTTCGTGGTCGACCCGCGCGGCATCGGGGAGTCCTGTCCCTCGACCTGCGGGAGCGCCCCTTTTCTGAGCCCGTATGGCAGCGACTACCTGTATGCCGCCACCGGCGAGATGCTGGACGAGAGCCTGCTGGGGCGGCGTGTGCACGATGTTCTCTGCAGCATCGATTTTCTCCTGGAAAACGGAGCGGAAGAAGTCCGGCTCGCGGGCCGTGGCCTCGGGAGCGTCACGGTCGCTTTTGCGGCCCTCCTGCATCCGGACAAACCTCGCGTGCGTTTGCTGGATTATCTGCCGTCCTATGAAAGCCTGGTCCAGCACGATCTGGCCCGCTGGCCGCTGTCCTCGCTCCTGCGGGGGGTGCTTCGGCACTTTGATCTTCCGGATGTCTACAAGGCTTTGGGCAGCCGTCTGACCCGGGCGCGGCCCTGGGATCCGGTCCTAACGGCGAGGAAAGGATGACCCCGTTCGACCAGGTGGCCGCCCGGT
>CAIKKV010000722.1 GCA_903828035.1 uncultured bacterium | reverse complement strand
GGCCGGCCGCGATGGCGGAGGCGATCCCGGCGCGCGTGCCGGGGGAGAGGGTGTCGAGGCGGGAGTCGCCGAGCCAGAGGCGCAGGGCGGGCAGGGCGCGGGCCAGGGCGGCGGCGGCGGCGGCCGGGTCGAGCGCGCCCCGGGCGGTCGACTCGCGCAGGTAGGCGGCGAGTCCGGCTTCCGCCTGCTGGAGCAGGGCTTCGATTGGAATGGCGGTCATGACGGGTCTCCTGGAACAGGGGATAGACTATCTTTCGCGGGGCTTGATTGCAAGGCGGCGTGCGGGTAGGATAGGCGGGATGAAACGGAAAGACACGGCCGATGTGCTGGCTTCGCTGCGCGCGGCGGGGGTGGATGCCCTGGCTGTTTTCGGCGGGTTCATGCTGGCGGTTTGGATCCGGTTCGACAGCGGCTGGCTGTCGGGCAGCCTGGTGGCGGAGGATCGGCCCGCGGACTTGTATCTTGTTTTTACCCTTGGCAGCCTGGCGGCGACCGCCGTTTTCCTGCTGGTGTTCCGGGCGCTGGACCTGTATGGGCGCCCCCAGACGGGCCGGTTCGAAAACAAGATCCCCCGCCTGATGCGCGCCATCGTGTGGGCGCTCCTCGTCACCGCCGTCATGGCCTTTGCCATCCGCATTCCCGGCTATGCGGTCCTGACCTCCCGCCTGACCCACGTCCTGGCCTTTTTCACGATCACGTTCTGGGCGCTGCTGGAGCGGTACCTGCTGTTCCGGCTGGAGTTGCACGAGGCCCGGCACAGCGCGGTGCGCAATGCCGCGCTGCTGGTCGGGACCGACGAGGTCGCCGCGCGCCTGGCGCGGGCCATCCGGCATGAGCCGCGGCTGCACACGCGGGTGGTGGGCTTCCTGGCCACGGGCTCCGCTCCGCCCCATCCGGATCTGGGGTCGGAGCCGGTTCGCGGCGCCGTCGAGGATCTGGAAGCGATCCTGAAGGCCGGCGGCATCGATCAGCTGATTGTGTGCGACACCCGCCTGTCCCAGGACCGGATCCTGGAGATCATCCTGCTGTGCGAGCAGAACCTGGTGACCTTCCGCCTGGTTCCGGACCTGTTCCGCATCATGACCGGAAGCGTGGACGTGCAGACGGTGGGGGATGTGCCGCTGCTGGGCGTCAGCCGCTGGCCCCTGGACTTTTTCTGGAACCGGTTTTTCAAGCGGGCGGAGGATGTGCTGGGCGGCCTGGTGGGCCTGCTGGTCTCGGCTCCCGTGATCGCCATGGCGGCCCTGCTGATCCGGAAGAACTCGCCGGGCCCCATCTTTTACCGGCAGGAGCGCTGCGGGGAGGCGGGCCGGACGTTCACCTTGTATAAACTGCGGACCATGACCGTGAATGCCGAGGCCGACGGGCCGGGCTGGACGCAGGAGCAGGATCCGCGCCGGACGAAGGTGGGCGCTATTTTAAGGGCCTATAACCTGGACGAGCTGCCCCAGTTCTGGAATGTGTTGAAGGGCGACATGAGCCTGGTGGGCCCCCGCCCGGAGCGGCCGCATTTCGTGGAGCAGTTCAAGGAGGACATCCAGCATTACATGTGGCGGCATGTCTCCAAGCCGGGCCTCACCGGATGGGCGCAGGTGCACGGGCTGCGGGGAAACACCAGCATTGAGGAGCGGATCCGCTACGATCTGTATTATCTGGAGAAGTGGTCGCTGTCGCTGGATTTCAAGATTTTGATCAAGACCCTTTTCGCCCGCGAGAATGCGTATTAGCCGGCTATCGAAGCCGCCCGCCAGCCGGATGCGGCAGGGGGCTGGTTGAATAAGGTGTGTGACGATGAAGCGGATTGATTTGGCGGGACGATGGATGCTGCAGCGCAAAGGCGACTCAAATCACACGGTGCCAGTTCAGGTGCCGGGCGATAATGTTTCAGCGTTGCTGAAGGCGGGAACGATTCCGGATCCCTACGACCGGCTGAACGAATTGGATGTCCAGTGGGTCGGCAGGGAAGACTGGGTTTTCGAGCGGAGCGTGACGGTGCCGGCCGGGGTGGCGGGCGCGCCGGACGTCTTCCTTCATTTCGACAGCCTCGACACGGTGGGGCGGGTCTATATCAATGACCAGCTGGCCGGCCGCTGCGAAAACATGTTCCGCCGTTACCGGTACGACGTGCGCGGCCTGGTGAAGCCGGGCAAAAACACCATCCGCGTCGAGCTGGACTCGCCCGAAAAGGCCGCCATCGCCGCCGCCAAAAAGCTCCCGTATCCCATTCCCTGCACCCCGTCGCCCGTCGAGTCGCCGAACCGGAACATGATCCGCAAGGTGCAGTGCCACGCCGGCTGGGACTGGGGCCCCTGCCTGATGGTCAGCGGCATTTACGGGCACGCCTACATCGGGGCGGCTTCCGATGTGCGCCTGGAGCACGTCTATACGGAGCAGCGCCATACGCCCGGCCGCTGCGAGGTGCAGGTGACCTGCGAAGCGTTTGCCTCCGCGTCGAAGCCGGTGACGCTGAAGATCGAGCTGGGCGGCGCGCTGTTGGAAAAGACGGTCCGGCTGGAAAAGGGGCTCAATACGGTGGGCGGCACCGTGACGGTCCGCAAGCCGGAGCTGTGGTGGCCCAATGGCCACGGCCGGCAGGCCCTGTATGAGCTGGCCGTGACGCTGGGTGACGACACCTGCCGCAAGCAGCTGGGCCTGCGGACGCTGGAGGTGGTCAATACGGAAGACGCCAACGGCCTTTCGCTGGTGTTCCGCGTCAACGGCCGCGACCTCTTCGCCAAGGGCGCCAACTGGATTCCCGCCGACGCCCTTCCGGCGCGCCAGACCCGCGAGCGGCTGGACGCGCTGCTGACGAGCGCGGTCGACACGCACATGAACATGATCCGCGTGTGGGGCGGCGGGCAGTATGAGTCGGAGGATTTCTATGACCTGTGCGACGAGAAGGGCCTTCTGATCTGGCAGGACTTCATGTTCTCCTGCTCGCTCTACCCCTCGACGCCCGCGTTCCTGGCCAACGTGCGCGGGGAAGCGGAGTACCAGGTCAAGCGCCTGCGCGACCACGCCTGCCTGGCCCTCTGGTGCGGAAACAACGAGGACCTGGGCGCGCTCACCTGGTATCCCGAGTCGCGCAAGAACCGCGACCGCTACGTCGTCGATTACGACCGGCTCAACGAGGGCGTGCTGGGCAAGGCGGTGGACGAGCTCGATCCGGCCCGCCGCTTCTGGCCCAGCTCGCCCTGCGGCGGGCGCGGGGACTACTCCGACAACTGGCACGACGACAAGCGCGGCGACATGCACTACTGGTCGGTGTGGCACGAGAGCAAGAGCTTCGACGCCTACCTGAAGGTCCGGCCGCGGTTCTGTTCCGAATTTGGATTCCAGTCCTTTCCGTCGATGTCGTCCGTCAAGGCGTACGCGCGGGAGCAGGACCTGAACGTGACCTCGCCCGTCATGGAGCACCACCAGCGCAGCGGCAAGGGCAACGCGAAGGTGCTGGAGACGATGACCCGGTATTTCCGCGTGCCGTCGGATTTTGCCCGGTTCGTCTACGTGAGCCAGGTGCAGCAGGCGCTGGCCATCCAGACGGCGGTGAACTACTGGAGCCGGCTGCGCCCGCTGTGCATGGGCACGCTGTACTGGCAGCTCAACGACCTGTGGCCGGTCTGCTCCTGGTCGAGCCTGGAGTATGACGGCAAGTGGAAGCTGCTCCACTATGCGGCCCGGCGGTTTTTCGCGCCGGCCACGGCGACCGCCTTCCTGGAGGAGGGCGTGGTCGAGGCGTGGGTGGTGAACGACAGCGCGGCGCCGCTGCGCGGCACGGTGGAGGCGCGGGTGTTCGATTTTTCAGGCCGGCTTTTGAAACGGAAGCGCGTGGCCGTGACCCTGCGCCCGGGCTCGTCCAAGCGGGCGGGGCGCTGGGAGCTGGCCGAGTTGGCGCCCGATCCGGCCGCCGCGTTCCTGCACCTGACGTTGCGCGCCGGAAAGGCCGTCCATGAGTCCACGCTGTTTTTCGCCGAGCCCAAGCGGTGCGAGCTTCAGCCTGCCCGGATCCGGCATACGGTGCGGCAGGCGGGGGGCCGGCTGGCGGTGGAGCTCAGGGCCGGGCGGCCGGCGTTTTATGTCAGCGTGGACGCCGGGGATCTGCCGGGCCGCTTCGATGACAACATGATCACCCTGCTGCCCGGTGAAACGCGGACGTTGTATTTCCAGTCCAAAGAGCCGGTGCCGGTGAAGAAGCTGAAGAGTGTATTGCGAATCGATCATCTGCAAGGCAGTTACGGGGAGAGGTAGCATGACCGCACAAACGAATCCGAGATTGGACTGGTTCAACCGCCACATGTGGCTGGCCGGTTGCGACCTGGTGACGGAATACGCGCAGGCTCGCGATGAGGGCCGCGATCTGCGTAAGGTGGAGAAGGAGTTCAACCGCTTGAATGCGGTGGACGGGGGCGGCAAGGCGGTTGGCGGCCAGAGGGACGAGACGTGGCTGAAGGAGGCGCTGGCGCTGATCGACCGCGTGCAGACGCTGCCGCGGCGCCGGGGGTACGCGTATGACGAGCCCAGCGACCTGGCCGGCATCCGGGCGGCCCGGCCGCCCCGCCCGAGGCTCAAGGCGTGGAAAGGGGATCGTCCCGAATTCCTGCGGCGCCTGCATGGCGGCCTGCTGGGGCGCATCTGCGGCTGCCTGCTGGGCAAGCCCGTGGAGGGTTTCACCCGGAGCGAAATCCGGACCTGGGGCGAATGCACGCGCAACTGGCCGCTGAAGGGATATTTCCGCATTCCCGCTCCCGATCAAATGAAGGCGATGGAGGGGCGGGGCTTCAAGCGGCGGATCATGGCCTGGCAGCATTCCATGCTGGCCGGTCATATCCGCGGCATGGTGGAGGACGACGACACCAACTACACGACAACGGGCTTTGCCATCGTCAAGGAGAAGGGGGCCGCCTTCACGCCGCAGGATGTGGCGGCCTTCTGGGGCGCCAATATCCCCATTTTCCGCACGTGCAGCGCGGAGCGCGTGGCGTACCGCAATTTTGTGGCGGGCGTGGTTCCCCCGGAAAGCGCGACGGTCCGCAATCCCTATCGCGAGTGGATCGGGGCCCAGATCCGGGCCGATTATTTCGGCTATGCGAATCCCGGCGCGCCGGAGCGGGCTGCCGAGTGGGCCTGGCGGGATGCCTCGATCAGCCACATCAAGAACGGCATCTACGGCGAAATGTGGGTGGCCGCCATGCTGGCGGCCGCCTATGTGGAGAGCGACTGGGCGCGGATCATCCGCGCCGGGCTGGCCCAGGTGCCCGCGGCCTGCCGCTTGCGCGAGGACGTGGAGAAGGTGCTGGCGGGGTTTGCCGGGGGCGTGAGCGTCGGGGAGGCCGTCGAGCGCCTGCACGCGCAATGGAGCGAGGGCGTCGGCCATCACTGGTGCCACACCAACTCCAATGCCCAGGTCGTGACGCTGGCGCTTCTTTATGGCGGGGATGATTTCGGAACAACCATTTCCCATGCCGTGATGCCGGGGTTCGATACGGATTGCAATGGCGCGACGTGCGGGAGCCTGTGGGGGGTGAAAAACGGGCTGGACGCGATTCCGGCGGGGTGGACCCGTCCGCTCCGCGACCGGTTAAGCACCGGCGTGGCGGGTTATTACGAGGTGCGAATCAGCCAGCTGGCCAGCCAGATGGTGGACGTGGCAATCCGGAACAAGGCGTGATTGCGTAATCACGACGGCTGTTCGATCACTGTTTAATGTTGACCGTCACGTTAATAAGTAGTAAAAACTCCACCCATTAAATCGGAGCGACTCCGGTTTACAACTGGACACGTACAAGGAGCGCATCATGAAGGTCGGTTTTTACGGGCACGTGCGGCAGTATCACAATATCAAGGCTGAAATTGACGCCAATATTGCGAAAGTTCTCGAGAGCGGCGAATATGTGATGGGCCCCATGCTCAAGCAGTTCGAAAAGGAGCTCGCCGATTTCCACGGGACCAAGTTCGCGGTCGGCGTCGGCAACGGCACGGACGCCATCTGGCTGGCCCTGATGGCCATGAACATCGGCCCGGGCGATGAAGTCATCACCAATCCGAATACGTTCTTCGCCACCGCCGAGGCCATCTGGGTCGTGGGCGCCACGGCCGTCTTCGTCGATTGCGATCCCCGGACGAAGTGCATCGATCCGGCCAAGATCGAAGCCGCCATCACCGCCAAGACGAAGTGCATCATCCCCGTGCACCTCTATGGCCAGACCGCCGACATGGCGGCGATCAAGAAGATTGCCGACAAGCACCACCTGAAGATCATCGAGGACAACGCCCAGGCCATCGACGCGGCCGGCGACACCTTCAAGATCGGCCAGCTCAGCGACGTGGCCACCACGAGCTTCATCATCCAGAAGAACCTGGGCACCTTCGGCGACAGCGGCGCGCTGGTGACGAACGACGCGGCGATCGACGCGCGCGTGCGGGTGCTGCGCAACCACGGCTCCCACAAGCGCAACGTGCACAGCTTCGGCTTCAACAGCCGGCTGGACGACCTGCACGCCGGCATCCTCAGCGCCAAGATCAAGCACATCCACGAGTGGAACGACCTGCGCATCAAGTGGGCGGCCCGCTACACCGCAGGGCTGAAGGGCGCGAAGTCCTTCCTGCTGCCCTACCAGGTGCCCGGCTACCGCCACATCTTCCACCTCTACGCCATCGAGGTGAAGGACCCGGCCAAGCGCGACGCCATGGTCGACTTCCTCGTGCAGAACGGGGTGGATGCCAAGACGCACTACTCGATCGCGATCCACAAGCAGGCCGGCTATCCGTGGGGCAAGGAAGCCCGCATCGTCGGCTCCGTGGCGAACGCCGAGCGCAACGCGGCCACCTGCGTCAGCCTGCCGATGTTCCCGGAACTGACGGCGGAAGAGGTC
>CAIKKV010000721.1 GCA_903828035.1 uncultured bacterium | reverse complement strand
GGTCAATGCGGACGGGCTTGCTCCGGAAAGACAAATCAAGGCCCTTCTCCAACTCCTCCATCTGGCCCAGCAGCCGCTTCATGATCGTCGATTCGAAGGCCTTGCTGTCCCAGGCGTTGAAGGGAAGGAAAACCGCCGCTTTTTCAAGGCCTTGAATCAGCGTTTTCTGAACTTCTTCCGAGTGGCAGGTGAACGCCCGGACTCGCTTCAGCGCCTGCTCGAGATCGTGTTTTTCCGCCAGCCAGCCCTTGCGCCAGATGACGCCGGCATCGCCCCAGATCCCGGGCTCCGGAAACCGGCGGTACAGGCCCAGGCTGGACTCCAGGGTGGCGAAGAAGGTTTCGCTGAAGCCTTTTTCTTCCCGCCCATAGGTGGCTTTTTTGAAGGCGTTGAAAAAGGTTTCGCGGTGCTCGGCATGGGTGCGGGAGGGGGCCAGGAGAAAGGAAAGCGCCTCCTGGGTCAGCTGGCGCGCCTCGACGCTGGTGGAGTTCAGCAGGGTGAAATCCGAGGGAACGCCCAGTTCGGCGGAAAAGGCGCGAAGCACGCTGACGATGAAGCTGTCGAGCGTGCCGATCTGGACCCGGTGGAGCCGCGACACGAGGTTGCGCAGCAGGCGGGCGGCTTCGGGCTGGGTCAGGCCGACGAGCCCGGCCTGGCGGCCCGTTTTTCCGGCGGCCTCGGGGGATTGGGCGGCGTTGACCAGGTAGCCGACGATGCTGTCGAAGATTTCCGTCGCCGCCTTGCGGGAGAACGTCAGGGCGCAGATGCGATCGGCGTCCACGTCGCGTCCGAGGAGGCCGATGTACCGGTGGGCCAGGGCATAGGTTTTGCCTGTTCCCGCGGAGGCGAGAATGGCCAGGTGAGTCAAGGGGGCTGCCGGGCGGAGCGTCATGACGGCCTCCCTGTTTCGAGCGGATTGAACACAGCGGCCAGATCGCCCCCCAGCGCCGTGCGGAAATCATCAAACGCCACGCGCCCTGCCGGAGGCCAGAACGTCCCGGCCCGCACGGACTGGCAGACGCCTTCGGCGCAACGCTTCGCGGAGTCGAGCATCGACTCGTCGAGATCCTCCCAGATCTGAACGCGGGTGTCCTCGAGGGCGGGGGGGAGCAGGAAATAGCCCACCTGGACATGGGCGGAGGGTTTCAGGGGGCTGGCCTGCCACAGGAGCGCATAGAGCGGAAGCTGGAGGTCGCTCCACTGGCGGGCTTTCGAGCCGGCCTGGACTTTCGCGAAAGAGGGGGTCGTGTCCCGCGGGCTGGCCAGATGGGTTTCCTGGCAGGGCTTTCCCTGGCTCGACGTCTTGTAATCCAGAATGCGGATGGTATCGGTTCCGGGGTGGTAATCGATGCGATCGATTTTGCCTTTGATCAAAAGGCCGCCCAGGTTCATCGTGAAGGTGGTTTCGGCGGCCAGCACGCTCCAGCCATTGGCCGCCTCGGCGGCCTGCCGGCGGGCCGCGGCCGCCAGGCGGTTGCAGGCGGCCTCGTAGACAATCCGGAGGGGAAGGGACCACGGGTCGCCGTACCGGCCCCGCATCCACTCGTCAGCCGCGGCCGTGAGCGCCTGGCGGATCCGGTTCTCGTCCGCGCTTGTGCGCAGCGCCTCGTTCTGGTGGAGCTGCTGCAGGGCGTAGTGGATGAGCTGGCCGAACTCCATCGCATCGGTTTCCGTTTTCAAGTCGTCCTGGGCCTGCATGCCCAGCAGGAACCGAAGATAAAAACGGAAGGGGCATTCCAGGTAATAGCGGAAGGCGGTGACGCTGATGCGCTTGTTTTCGGGCCACAAGGCCGGCAACCCCGGCGCGGAGGGAGTCAGCTTGAAGCTGATCGAGGCGGGGGGAAGCGTGGCGGAGTTCGCCAGCTCCTCGAACAGGCGCGCCGCCCGCGCCGGCAGCTCTTCGTTTGTGCACTGGAAAAGGAGACGGGAAGGCTTCAGGGGGTCGCCGGCCAGGCTGGTTTTCCCGCATATCAGGCGGAGGGCTCCCCCCTGGCGGCGGGATTCGATTAATGTTTGAAGAAGAAACAGATCGCGGGCGAAGCGCCGGCTGTCGTGCCGCAGGCCCAGATGGGCCCGCAGGGAGTCCGGCAGGAAGACATCGCCCATGCGGCTGTCGGGCACGCGGCCCTCGTTTAATCCGGTAACCAGGAGGAACGGGGCGGGATTCCAGGGAAGCTCGAGCCAGCCTTCCAGGTCCAATTCGGCCTGTTCGCGCTCCGTGGGCAGGGAGCGGCCCGCGAGGCTTTCCGCCAACAGCTCCAGGGCTTCATCCCTCTGAAGGCGGCCGGTCTGCCGCATCACGTCATCCAATTCGGCAAGCGCGCCATTGATCTCCGCCGCCGCGGAGCTGAACTCCCGGTCAAGGCTCCGGTCGTCGGCCAGGCGCCGACGGCTGTAGATGGCCTGCAGGGCCTGGCGAACGCCTTCGGCCGGGGTATCCGAATCGGTCAGCAGGGTGCGCCATTCGCGAATCAGGGAAATGGCTTTTGCTAAAGCGTTAAAAGAGGCTCGGCCCAGGTCTGGAATCGATTCCGATCCCTGAAGGCGCGCCGGGGTGAACGCGTCAAGATCCCGGGGCATGAAGAGGTTCTGGAAGGAGTCGAGCTCGGTCAGCAGGGGGCCGGGCGGCAGGCCGTGGCGGTCAAGCAGGACGGCCAGCACGTATTCGTGGCGGATCAAGTCGGCGAGGGTGCGATAAAGGGGGGCGGCCGCCAGGTTTTGCAACAGGGTCAGCAGGCGGCTGAGCGGATGCCGGGAGAGGGGGGGCTCGGCGGGGTCAAAGGCGACGACGCCCCGCTCCTGCAGCCGCTGGGAAAGGGCCGGGGCCACTTCCGGATCGGGTACGCCAACGGCCACATCGGCGGTTCCGTACCGGCTTTCGGCGGCATCCAGCTCGGCCATGACGCGCCGGGCCTGATCCTCGGGATCGGCGGCCAGCATAAGGACATTCGCCTCATCCGGAATCTCCACCATCCGCGGCATCCAGGCGTCGGGCCGGGGACGGCCCCAGTCATCAAAAAGGGCCGCTTCGCTGGCCGGCGCGTGGACAAGCACCTTGACCTCCACGCTGCCGGTATAGCGGGCGAGCAGGTCGACAACCAGGTCGGGCGGATCGGGAACGCCGGCCAGGATGAGGGTGTCGAAGCTGGAGGGCGGGGGCGCGTTTATCGGCAGCGCGCATTTTCGGGAACAGGCATCCCCGAAGCCGGTTGTCTCCAGGGCGGCGAGGAAACCGGCTTCGAGCCGTGCGAGGTCCCGCCACCGCTCCGGCTCGGCCAGGAGTTCGCCCGCTTTGGCGGGAACATCGGCAATCGACAGGCCGCTTTCGGCCAGTTGTTCGCGCAGGCGCTGGAGCAGAGCGCCGGTCTGCAGGCACCAGCGGGTGGATCGGTCGGCCAGTTTTACCGGCAGCAGCGCGGGAAAGGCGTCGATGCCGGCCGCTTTCAACACCAGCATCCAGACGGCCTGGCACAGCATGGGCGAGGCGTCCGGCTTTTCGGCATTGCCTTCCAGCAGGGCGGCAGGCGTGCTGACGCGTAGTCCCAGCAGGCCGGTTCCGCCATCCGCGCATCGTCGGGCCAGCGCCTGGCGGAGGCGGCGCCCCGCCTGGCGCGTGGGAACCAGGATCAGCGTTTTGGAGAAATCGGGAGGAGCGTCAGGGATCGCGGGAAGCAGCCATTCGGTGATCAAGTGAATCACCGGACGATCCCAGCCGACAAATACGAG
>CAIKKV010000720.1 GCA_903828035.1 uncultured bacterium | reverse complement strand
CTTCGCGCCCACGCCCGAACATCTGGACCGCGTCTATCCGCTGATTAAGGAATTTGGCCTCTTCTATTGCTCTATGCTGGAAAAATGTGCGCTCGTCGACGGCAAGCGGCGGATGGGCCCGAGCTACTTCCCGGAACTGGGCGACTTCAACCAGTACAACGTCTGCTACGACATCCACTTCATAACCGCCGCTCTGCGCATTGCGCGCGAAGCCGCCGCGCTCAAGGGGGAGGACGCGTTCGTCAAACGCCTCGATGCCAACCTCGCGCAGGTGCCCACCTACGGCACGCAGCCCGATCCCGACCAAGGGAATCAAACCATCATCGAGCCGTGGGCCGGTGCTCCTTTCAACGTCGGCGCCGACCGGCATGGCACGATGATTCAGGGGATATTTCCGGCGGGCATCGTCAACTGGTTTTCCGGCGATGAACTCAAGGGGCTCGGCCGCCGCACGATCAATCGCGTCGAGAAGACCACCTCGCACGCGAATTCCAACGTCATGCTCAATATCGCGCGCGCCCGGCTCGGCCTGGGCGCCGAAGCCGTCGCCAACGCAAAGATGTGCTTCTCTGCAACTGAGGTCGGCAAGTACTCGAAGGCGCAACCGAACGGCCTCTTCTATTGGAATGCGCACGGCTTCTTCATGACCGAACAGGTCGCGATCTCCCGCTTAGTGACAGAGCTTGTCCTGCAAAGCGTCGGTGACATCATCCGGGTCTTCCCGGCCTGGCCTGCGGACCAGGACGCAGCCTTCTCCGGCCTGCCTGCTCAGGGCGGCTTCCTCGTGACCGCCGAACAGAAGGCCGGCAAAGTCACCCGGCTGGAAATCACCGCGACCGTTGCCGGTACGCTACGCCTGCTGCATCCCACGACGAGCAAGATCGTGGAACGCGACATGAAACCGGCCGAGAGCATGCAGTTCGTGCCATGAAGCGACCCTGTTCATCCCTGATGGTTGCCCTGCTGCTGGCACCGCAGGCGGTGCCTCAGGCCGCCGAACCGGCGACGGCGGAGGTGGAGCTCGAGTTGCAGCAGTTCAACACCGCGTGGCCGGCAAGAGTGCAGCCGGACGACCCGCGCTTCGGGATCGTCCGCGTGCTCTCCCTGCTCAGGCTGGATTCTCCCGGGCTCGAAAAGGTGCAGGCCGCCGGGCAGGCGCAGCGCTACGACGAGGCCGAGCAGGAACTACTGACCTATTTCAAGCGAACGCGAAGTGCGAAGACTCCCGTGAAATCGCTAGGTGCCCAAGAGCGCCTCCATGCCGATGACGCCCTGCGGCACTATTTCAGGGGGAATGGCGACGTGCACCCGCCCGTTTTCAGGGGAGCGCGGATTGATTGGACCGGGCGGGCGTTTGTGGACGGGCGGGAGATTCACGACGGCGAGTGGTACTTGCAGTTTCAACGTCTCACGTGGTGGCCCGCCCTGGCCCAGGCCTATTCCGTGACCGCTGATGAGCGCTATTTCCAGGAATGGCGCTTTGAGCTGGTGCGCTGGGCGGAGGAGATCCTGCCGTTCAACAAGAAGACGCCCGGT
>CAIKKV010000719.1 GCA_903828035.1 uncultured bacterium | reverse complement strand
TTCGCAGACGCCGGGTTTGTCGGCCACGGGCGTGCACGCGGGGCAGGCGGGGCCGCAGTCGCAGATAAACTTGCCGGCCAGCCCCATTTCAAGGACCAGCTCCCCGCAGGTGCAGCGGGTGGGGTCGTCCTCGCTGACCGAGGTGCAGGCGCAGTTTTCGCCGCAGGAGCAGACGAGGGCGATCCCGTCCTCGACGCTCATGAGATGCCGGGCCATCCGCTCCTCGCCGCAGCTTTCGCAGGAGCCTGGCGTCATGGACAGCGTGTTGCACTCGTCGCACGTGTAGCAGGATTGCGCGGCTTCCCGGGCCGTTCCACTGGGGGTATTCATGGGGGGCTCCTTGGAGTCAGGGTTAAAAAAAAAGCAGTCCGGGCGGTTTCTTGCCGGATCCAGATCCGCGATGTTCCGAACAGGGGGAGGGAACCCTGTGACTCGGACGCGGTCGCGGCGATCAGGCAGGTGCCAGCGCCCGGACTGCAGAACGTGTTACTTATTCGGTTTTGGGCGCTTCGGTTTTGGGCATCGCCTTCTCGGTTTTGCCGGCCCCTTTCACTTCCCGCGCGGGCTTGCCGCAGGAGCACTGGGTTTTGTCGCCTTCCTTCAAGGCGCCGCAGGTGCAGTCGGCGGGGCACTCGCAGAGGTAGGTCTTGCCGTCCTGGGCCTTGATCAGGTGCCTGGCCTGCATCTCCTCGCCGCACATGGGGCATTTGCCGGCGACCGGGGCTTCCATGTGGCATTTGGAGCAGGTATAGACGGCGGCGCTTTCCTTTTGAACGGCGGGGGCGCCTCCTGCGGCGGCGGCCGGCTCGGTTTGCGCATAGGTGGTGCCGGACACGAACGCGGCGAGACACAGGATCATCGTCAGTTTCTTCATCGTTGAGCTCCTTTGGGTTGCGTTGCTTACGTCATCCTTTATAGGGGCTGGGGCGGATGAATCCAATCGGGAGGAACCGCAAAGCCGGAGTCGAATTTGACTACTCGGAGCGCGCCCCGGGATGGGATGGCCGGGTGGGGAAGTCAAGCGGCCAGGGAAGAATGGCGTATCCGCGGACGGGAAAGACGGGCCAGGGCATCAGGGGGCGTATCTTTCACCTTGAAGTTCTCCTTGGTTTTTGCAAACATATCGTCATAACGGTGTGAACGCCTGGGAGGGTTTCATGGGCATGAAGAATGGCAGATGCGTGTATTTGCTGGCGATGCTTGTCTTGACCTTTTTCGCCACAGGCCAGGCCTGGGCCGCCGCCACCAATGGAGTTTGGACGCTGAATACGGCCAACGGCAACTGGAGCACGGTCGGCAACTGGTCGGGCGGATCGATCGCCGATGGGCCCGGCGCCACGGGAACGTTTACTAACACCATCACGGCGAGTCGCACGGTGACCATCGACACGACCGCGCGGACGCTGGGAACCCTCAATCTGGGCGCCTACGGGGGCGTGGGCGGCTTCACGATTGCGGCGGGCAGCGGGTTGCGGCTGACGTTCAACAACAGCGGCGCCAACGCGCAAATCTACCAAAGCGGGACGAGCAACAAAACCGACACCATCAGCTCGCCCATGGCGCTCGCCGACTCCCTGGATATCGCCAATGCCACGGCGCTCAAGCAATTGACCCTGTCCGGAACGATTACGAGCGTGGTGACCAGCGCCCGGACGATTTCCAACATCGGCGCCGGGACCGGCGGCGTCCTGATTAGCGGCATCATCGGAAACGGGCTCGGGTCCGTGCGGGTGGTGCAGAACAGCACGTCATCGCTCCTGACGCTGGGCGGCGCGAACACCTTCACCAACGGGCTGGTCGTCAAGTCCGGCACGGCGAGCGCAACGGTTGCGAACGGGTTTGGAGCGAGCGCCAATGTCATCACCATCGGCGATGGCGCAGGCAGCCAGGGTGCGAACTTGAACGGCGGATTTGCGGGGACCTTTGCCCAGCCGATCGTGGTGGCCGGCGGGAACAGCGGGACGGCCTCGATTACCAATACGGCGTCGAGCAGTTTCACCGGTGCGGTGACGTTGAACAACCACGACTTGAAGGTGACGGCCTCGCTCTCCTCGACGACGTTGAAAGGCGGCGTCACGGGCACGGGCAACCTCATATTGAACGCCATCCTGGTAGGCGGCGACGTCACGCTTTCAACCCTGGCGGTCAATCACACGGGAACCATCAGCAACGTCGGGTCGGGGGGTGAGGCCATCCTCAGCTCGGCCATCGGGACCAACGTGACCCGTATTGTCCAGAACAGCCCGACGTCCCAGATGACCCTGAGCGGCGCGAACACGTTCACCGGCGGGGTGTTCGTCAAATCGGGAACACTCAAAGGCTCGGGGGTCGCCAACGCCTTCGGCGCGAGCACCAGCGTCGTCACCCTGGGTGACACCACCGGAACGAATCATGCGACGGTGGTGTTGGGCGCGTCAGTTGTCTTTACGAACCCGGTAGCGGTTGCCTCGAACAACACCGGACTCGCGACCCTCTTGTCGACTGTTGCCAGCACGTTAAGCGGCCTCGTGACGCTTAACTCCCACGACCTGACGCTCTCCGCGCCCTTCGCGCGCCTGACCTTGACCGGCGGCATCGCGGGGACCGGCAGCCTGACGCTGGCCAGCTCCGGCGCGGGCTATATCGTGCTTTCGGGCGGCGCGGTCAACAACGCGGGATCGATCACCAACTCCGGGTTGGGCACGGGCGCGGTGACGATCAGCGGAGGCGTAGGGTCCAATGTGACGGCGATCACTCAAGCCGGCACCGGCTCGGTGCTGACGGTTGACACCACGGTGTTGACGGTGAACGGCGGCGGCACGACCCTGGCCAACAACAACATGAGTGGTTCGGCTCCGTTGATCGTGTCGTTCGGGGTGAATGGCGCGGGCAACCTGATTTTGAAAAACAACAGTTCGATCCCCGATGGGGTCACGCTTTCGGGAGGCACCCGGGCCATCTCCAACGCCGGCCAGGTTGTCAACTCCGGCACCGGCACCGGCAATACGCTGATCAGCACGGTTATCGGTCCCGGCGTGACCCGTGTGGTTCAATCCAGCGCCACCTCCCGGTTGGTGCTGCTGGCCGCGAACACCTATAGCGGAGAGACAGCGGTCGACAGCGGCACGCTGCAGGCGTCCAATAGCACGGGGTCCGCCACCGGCACGGGCACGGTGAACGTCAATAACGGGGGCATCCTCCGGAACGACGGCATCATTTCGGGCGCGGTGAATGTCAATGCCAATGCAACGTATCTGAACAACGTGATGAACGTGGGCGCGGTGAATGTCTACAGCGGGGGAACATTCCAGAATAACGGAACGAATACGGCCGGCGCTAGCGTTCGCGGAACGCTGGCGGGGACCGGAGTGATCTCGGGCGACGCGACCAATTTTGCCGGCGGCGTGCTTTCCCCCGGGGTGGATGGCGCGCCCGGCGGCACGCTGACGATGGGCAACCTGACGTGGAATGGCGGCGGCGCGTATAAGTGTGAAGTCGCCAGCATTGCCAACAACGATGCCGGGGCGGGCGCCGATTATGACCGGATTCTCGTGACCAATGCGCTGACCTCCGTTCCGGGCGGGGAAAAGCTGATCATCCGGATGGATTCCCTGGGCCAGACGCTTCCGTTCCAGGCCAACCGGAATTACAGCCTTAAAGTGCTGACCTACGGGACAGCCGTGAATCTGGACATGGCCGATGTCACGCTCGACACGAGCGCCTTCCTGGCAGGCGGCACGTGGTCGGTGACGAATATCAACAAGTCGATTTACGTGATCTGTCTTGGCGCGACTTCACCGAATAAGAACTATTGGATCGGCACAGGCAACTGGTCCACGGCCACCAATTGGTCGCTGGGCCATGCCCCCTTGACGGGCGAGGATGTCGAGTTTGATTTCCGTGACCAGGCAAGCTGTACGGCGAACGTGGTCAGTGTCAATTTGGGGTCCCTGCTGCTAGAGTCCGGCTACACCGGCACGATCACCTGCCTGACCAAGTATCCCGGCCAGGGGGCCTTTACGAATGTGTCGATCACCGGGGATTGTTCGATCTATGGCGGCGTGTTGACCCATTTGACCAACAGCGGCGGCATGGTGGAGTCAGACCGGTTGAGCCTCTCCGTGGGCGGGAACCTGACCGTGGGCCCGGCGGGCGCGATCAATGTGGATCAAAAGGGCTTTGATCTCGCCAAGGGTCCCTCGACCGGAGGCAATGGCTCGACCAACTCGGGAGCCAGTCATGGTGGACTGGGCGCGATGGGCTCCGCGCAGATCGCGGTCACTCCCACATGCGGGTTGATGGAGTATCCGACCAACCTGGGAAGCGGTGCGACGGGCCGCGGGGGCGGGGCCATCCTTCTGAACGTGACCGGAACGGCTACGGTTAACGGAGTCCTTTCCGCCAGGGGCTACGGCGCGTTGTATGCCGGATCAGCCGGTGGGTCGATCCTGGTTCAATCAGCTTCGATGGAAGGAACCGGCGTGGTTGACGCCGCAGGCGGCACCGGTGGCACGATTAACTCGGGGGGTGGCGGGGGCGGGCGGATCGCCGTCCTGCTCACCAATTCCGCGACTGTCGGGAATGTGTCCCTCCGCGCCTATGGCGGCGGGGGCGGCTACTATATGGCGGGAGCCGGGACGGTCTATCTCCAGACGGCCGGGCAGTCGTCGGGAACGGGAACGCTGATCGTGGATAACGGAAACCTGACGGGCTTCAATCCGGTCGGTGCCTGCACACTGGTCAACAACTTCAATTTGAATCAACTGGCCGGCGTGATTATCCGGAACAGGGGCATCCTGGGGATCAACACGAATACGACGATCGATTTCGGCGTGGCGAGGATCCAGGGCTCGGGCGCCTCCGTGGTCACCAACTGGCGCACGGCGTTGGCGGCTCCGGCGGGCGCGGCGATCGCCTTGCGCGGGACCAATCTTGTGACATTCCCCACTCCGTTTGTCATTTCCAATTACAGCCTGTGCCTGGACGTCCCCGTGAGCGTGGCGGGCAATTGGGTGGTGGCCTCCAACGGGTCGCTTTCGCATTCAGGCAACTATAATCCGATCCCGGGATCGGAAGATTACCGGCTGGTCCTGGATCTGGCCGGGAACCTGACGGTGGAGGCCGGCGGAGCGATCGAGGCCAACATGAAAGGCTATTTTTCGGCGAAGGGTCCGGCGTCGCCGGCGGTGAGTTCCGGCCAATCGATCCAGGGCGCCGGGCATGGCGGGCGTGGCGGTCAGGGAGCACTCGTTCGGATGCCTTCGAACAGCTACGGCTCAGTGAGGTCGCCGAGGACGCTGGGAAGCGGGGGCTCAACGTACACGGTGAGCTCTGCCCTGCGGCCGGGGGGCGGTTCAATCGAGCTGGTGGTGCGAGGAACCACGACGGTGTATGGCGCCATCAGCGTTCAAACCAGCCTGCCCACTGAATCGCGCTGCGCCGGCGCCGCGGCGGGCTCCGTTTACCTGAAGACCCGCTACCTGCAGGGCTCGGGGTCGATCGATGCGCAGGGCGACCCCAGCGGCGCCGACAACAGCTCCCCCGGCGGCGGCGGACGCATTGCCGTGCTGCTCACGGCGTCCGAGTCCTTCGGGGATGTGACGTTCAGCGCGGCGGGATGTCCGCCTTTAACGGTAAACTGGGCGTCCGGGGCGGGAACGCTCTACCGGGAACGCGCTTCGGAAGCCGGCCGCGGAACGCTGCTCATCGATAACGCCAACCGGCCGCTCATCCTGACCAACTCCGCCACGCAGCTTCCCGTGCCCTCCTATGCGGCCGCGGGCGAGCTGACGCCGGTCACCTTGGTGGTGAGCAACCGGGCGAACGTGGAGCTGACGGGGAACCTGACGATGAGAAACCTGTTCATCTACCCGAACTCGATCCTCTACCTCAAGGGCTACACGCTGACGCTGAACTCGGCCTACCACGACGATTGGGGCAACGCCAGCCTGGTCGTTTATGAAGGCGGCCAGATCCTCTGGAAACCCGTATCGGGTTCGCTGATCATCATAAGATGAGGCGGCATGCCGGGGCGGGCAAGAGGGCAGGGCGCCTGATGGCATCCCTGCTGGCGGCAGGGTGCCTGTTTGCCGGAGCTGCCGCCGATCCTGTCCCCGATCCCTTCGCTCTTCGCGTGCGCGCCGTCGCCGTGAAGCCGGACCTGTATGTGCGGCTTTTTTATCCGACGCCCAACGGCGGCTGGGATGAGGTGACGAAGGAGCGGCCCGCGCCTCCTTCAGCCGCCCAGCCCGCCGGGCTGATGGAAAAACAGGCCGGCGAAGCGGGCGATGTCCTGGCCCTCCTTTCGGAGGAGCCCTCCGACCCTGACCGGATCGTTGAAGAGGGCGGCGCCGACACCCATCTGTGGCTTAAGCGGGGCGCCTGGTCGCCTGCGAAGCCGCTCTCCACCTTCAAGGATTTCGTGACGTTCCGGGTCGATGGGTTGAATGGAAAAACCCGCAAGCCTGTTCCGGTGGAAGCCGTCACCCTGGAGTTTGAGCTCAGCCTCCGGGGGAAAGTCGTGAAGACCTTTACGGAAGCCGCGCCGTCCGGCAGTCGGCTGACCGTCCGCTTTTCGTCTTCCCCGCCCGGCTCGCCGGAGTTTCTGCAGGAGACCGGCGGCCTGCTTGCCTATGCGCAAAAGCGGGCCGACCGCCTGGAGGCGTTGCCCTGGGCCGGGGACCGCCTTCCCGCCCGCTATGCCTGCATGAGCGGGTGCGCCGGGTGGAACCTGCAGACCTGCAACCCGGACGTGTATCTGGCGGAGTATCGGACTTTGCGCCAACTCGGCGTGAACGGCATTTTCTATAACACCTGGCCGGGATTGAGGGATCTGATCCGGAAGGGGGACGGAGTCGGCCGGGCGCTGGGGAAAGCGCAGGGGGATAACCAGAACGTCTTCCTCACCCGGTTTCCGGCGCAATATTTGTTGCCGGGCTTTGACCCGAACAATCCCCGGCCGGGCGACGGGTGCCCCTTTCATCCGGCCCATGCGGGCTTCGCAACCCACGTGGCGGCCGGCGTGGAGGCCATGATGGCCCGCCTGCGCCAGGAGCCTTTCGAGGAGTACTGGTTCCAGACGATCAGCGAGATCGGAAGCTTTTTTGACCAGTCTGCCGAGGGAAAGGCGCACCAGGGGGCCTGCCCCTGCTGCCGGCAGGCCTTTCGCGATTACCTGAAAGGGTTCGCCCTCACGCCGGCCGATTTCGGCGCTGCCGACTGGGAGCCCATCCGGTCGACGTTCGGGTATTCGGCGAAGCCCTGGGCGGAGCGGCAGAAGGAGGCGAGCGCGGCCCGCGCGGCCGCGGAGGCGCAGCTGAGGAAAGCGGCGGCCGGGAGCGATCCGCTGGTGATTGACAAGAGCGACGGGGCGGCGATTCCGGACCTGGACGACAAGGCCGGCCCGGAGCTTCCGCCCGGCGGGGAGCGCGCCGGCCAAGCTTTCAAGCCGCCGCTGCCGGAGCACGGCTGGGCCTTGCTCCGCTATTATTCCGCCCGCTTCAACAATGAAGCCTCCGCGGGAATCTTCGCCCCCCTGCGGACCAGCCTGATGGCCCAGAACGAGCGGAAGCGGAAAGCCCTGGCGGAGGGGCGCGCGGACGCGCCCGAGGCGAAGCAGCCCTGGGTCTACAGCTTCGCCCTTCGAGGCAACAGCTTCCTCATGGCCGGGCACAGCCTGGATTTCTTCGACTGGTACCGGCGGGCGGACAATGCGTTCATGTACGAAACCTCCAACCGCGACCCGCGCACCTGGGGCTGGGACAGCTACCTGTGCGAGGTGGGGCGGATCCACCAGGAAAAGCTCGGCACGCGCTTCGGGCTGATGATCAAGCCGTCGCGCGGCGCGGTGATCCAGCGGACCCTCTCGGCCGCGGCGCGCCGGGTGCGTTCCATTTACTGGTACACCTACGGGCCGGACTGGCACCACCCCGACACCTTTGCCCGCGCGCCCGGCCGGCTGGACGACGTCAGCCGCGCGGCGCACCTGCTGGGGGAGGCGGAGGAGGCCCTGTACGACGCCGAGCGGGCCTGGCCCGCCGAGGCGGCCGTGGTGCGGCCGTTCACCTCGGCCGTGTTCGACAACAGCGCCTCCTGGGAGAATGGCAAGTGGGTCTACGAAGCCCTGGCGCACGCGCATGTGCCGGCGGATGCGCTGGACGAGGGCTACCTGCTGTCGGAGGACCTGGCCCGGTACAAGGTCATCGTCGTGAGCGGATCGCATATCCGGAGGGACGTGGCGGATAAACTGGCCCGCTGGGTGGCGGAGGGCGGCACGCTGATCACGACGGCGGGCGGCCTGGCCCGGGATGAAGCGGACCGGCCCCTGGACGGGCTGCGGCCCGTGTTGGGCCTGAAGAGCCGCGGCCCGGTGGCGGTGTGGCGGGAGGTGAAGCGGTATGGGGCCGGCGTCCTGGCGGACCTGGGGCCGTGCCGCGCGCCTCCTCCCGAGGCCTCGTTTGTTTTCAAGCCGGGCGGAAGCCTGTTCAAGGAGGGGTTTTCCCTGGCGGTCGGCCGGGAAGTGCTGGACCCGGTCGAGGGCTCGGAGATCCTGGGAACGTACGCCGACGGGGGCGTGGCGGCGGTCCGTCATCCCTATGGAAAAGGGGCGGCCGTGGTGATCGGGTTTTATGCCGGACTGGAATACGCCTCGGATATCCTGAACGCCGGATTTGACATGCCGGCGCAGCTGAAGGAGTCCAAGCGCGCCATCCTGGAGGCGCCCGTGCTGGCGGCGGGAGCTGTTCCGCCTGTCCGGGTGTCGAGCCCGGTCATCGAGGCGGTGCTGATGCGCCATCCCGGATCGGGTCGCGAGACGATCCTGCTGATGAACTGGGGGTATAAAGGGAAAGACCTGGTTTCGCAGAGCGGGGTTACGGTGAGCTGGCGAAGCCGCGGCCAGCCGGTCAAGCTGACCTCCCTGTGGCTGAAAAAGTCGTTTTCCGTGGAGAAAAACGGGGAGCTCTATCAGGCGGTTTTGCCGCGCGTGGAGGAGGGTGATATTTTACAGGCGGATTAGGAAAGGGACTTATGAAGAAGACAATGCTCATGGCAGGCCTGCTGGCGGTAGTTGCCGCTTCGGTCCAGGGCGCGGACCTGGTCAAGGACGGAGTCGCGAAAGGAGCCATCTGGCATTGCGGGGACTCGACGAATGCGGCCGCCGACCTGGTCAAGGTGCTGGAGCAGATGTCCGGGGCCAAGGTGGCGGTCCGGACCGCCCCGGCCGGGGAGAAGCCGGGGGCGGATGAACCGGCCATCGTCGTGGGCAAGCTGGCGCTGGAGATGGGGCTCCCCCCGCCTCCGGTGAGCGGGTCGGAGGACGGCTACGCCCTGCTGAGCAAGGGGAACCATCTGCTGATGGCGGGCGAGTCGGCCAAATCGGCCCGCTTCGCCGTGACGCACTATTTCGAGGGCCTGGGCTGCCGGTGGCTGATGCATTGCGCGCCGGGGGAAGTGATTCCCGAGCGGAAGACCATTTCGCTCGACGGGCTGGATGTCCGGGAGAAGCCGGATTTCGCCTTTCGTGAAGTCTGGTGCATGCAGCGGCAGTGGGCGCGCACGGGCGGGCTGGACCTGCCCAACCAGCATGACTGGAAGCATATTCCGCCGGCGGCTTATTACACGAACCACCCCGAGTATTTCGCCTTGCGCAACGGGGTGCGCAAGCCCGGGAACTGGGTCTGCACCAGCAACCCCGACGTGGTGCGCCTGTTCGCCCAGGCCTACATCGCGAAGGCCAGGAGCGGGGTGAAGGCCGACTCCATCTCCCCCCCGGACGGCCGCGGGTTCTGCGAGTGCGACCGGTGCAGGGCCCTGGATGTGGCGGGGTATATCGAGCCCAGCAACGGGGCGCTGTCCATGTCGGACCGGTACGCCTGGTTCTTTAACGAGGTCGCCAAGCAGGTGGCGAAGGAGGCCCCCGGTTTCATCCTGAACTTCTATGCCTATTCCGACTACACCCTGCCGCCGAAGAACTTGAAGGAGTTTTCGCCGAACCTGGTGGCCTGGATCACGACCATCCGGTTTTGCCGGCTGCACGGCGTGGAGAACACCGCGTGCGAGTCGCGGCAGCGTTACCGGAGCGTGGTGGAGGGCTGGGCCAGGCTGATGCGCACGGCCTGCTATGATTACAATTACAACCTGGCCGAGGTGACGGTCCCGATCTCCAAGATCTCGTCCATAAAGGAAACCATTCCGTACCTGAAGAAGACCGGATGCCTGGGCATCAATATGGAGTCCATGGCGGCCTGGAACCTCTACGGGCCGCACACCTACCTGACGACCCGGCTGATGTGGCATGCCGATGCCGAT
>CAIKKV010000718.1 GCA_903828035.1 uncultured bacterium | reverse complement strand
TCTGGGCGGAGACCTGCCGGTATGACAAAGCGGCGGGGACGATGGAGTCGGATTCGCCCGTGCGGGTGATCCGGTCGGGCCTGATCATTACCGGGGACGGGATGGATTTGAAAAAGAGCGAATCCGTGGTGGTGCTCCGGCGCAATGTGCGGGTGCTTACCATCGGCGGCGCCGGGTGGTTCAAGGTGGAGAAGAAGAAATGAAAAAAGAGACGATCGGATTCGCCGTCGCAATGGCGGCGGTATGGCTGGCGGGTTCCGCGCGGGCGGCGGAGCCGGTGGCGGATGCGGCGGCGGAAGCGTCCAAGCAAACCGAGATTACGGCGGCCCATTTGTCCTTTGATTATGAGAAAATGCAGGCGGTGTTCGAGGAGCGGGTCGTGGTCCTGGATCCCTCCATGAAGCTCGAATCGGACAAGCTATGGGTGCTGATGGACCAGAAGAGCCAGCAAATCTCGACCGCCAAGGCGGTTGGCAGCGTCAAAATTACCGAAAAGGACCGTGTTGCCACGGGCGATCAAGCTGAGTATAATGCTCGCGAAGGGAAACTTGTCCTGACGGGGAATGCGATGGTTCAACGCGGGAAGGAAGTTCTTCGCGGAACAAAAATCACGTTCTGGCGTGGCGACAACCGGATCGAGTGCGAACGGCCCATGATGATTCTTTTCCCCGAGAAGGGGCAATCTCTCCAGGGTATGATTCAGTAGCGAAAGGGGCTATGGAAGAGGAAGCCTTGATGACGGCCAGGAACATGGTCAAGGTCTACAACCGCCGGCGGGTTGTGGATGGGGTGACTATTACCGTCAACAAGGGCGAAGTGGTGGGGCTGCTGGGGCCGAACGGGGCCGGCAAGACCACGACCTTTTACATGGTGGTGGGGCTGATCCGGGCCGATGGCGGATCCGTGTTGTTCCGTGGCGTCGATATCACGCGCCTGCCGATGTACAAGCGCGCCCGGACCGGGATGGGCTATCTGTCGCAGGAGCCCTCCGTGTTCCGCCGGCTGACGGTCGAGCAGAACGTGATGGCCATCCTGGAGACGCTGAAGCTGACGAAGCGGGAGCGGCTCAAGCGGCTGGACCATTTGCTGGACCAGCTGGGGATTGCGGGCGTGGCGAAGCAGCCGGCCTACACGTTAAGCGGCGGCGAGCGCCGGCGGCTGGAGATCACGCGTGCGCTGGTGACGAATCCGTCGATGATCCTGCTCGATGAGCCGTTCAGCGGCGTGGATCCGCTGGCGGTGTATGATGTGCAGAAGATCATCACCGATCTGCGGGCGCAGGGGCTGGGCATCCTGATCACGGACCACAACGTGCGGGAGACCCTCTCCATCGTGGACCGGGCGTACCTGATCTGCGAGGGCAAGGTGTTGCGTGAGGGAACAGGGGCTTTCCTGATCAACGATCCGGTTAGCCGCGACATGTATCTGGGACCGCGTTTCAGTATGTAACGACAGGAGATTAGTCATGCACGTTGAAATTACAGGCCGGCATGTGGATGTGACCGATGCGATCAAGGAATACGCCCGGCGGAAGATCCAGAAGATCGCCGACGAGTTCCGTTCGGTTGAAAGTGTTCATGTCATCCTGGATATCCAGAAGATCAACCACCTGGCCGAAGTCGTGGTGCAGGGCAAGCACCACATGCACCTGGATGCCCGGGAAGCGTCGCCCGACATGTATGCCTCGATCGACCTGGTGTCCGACAAGATCTTGAAGCAGCTTCGCAAGAATCACGACAAAATCGTGACGAGCCATCAGGCCGGCCCGAAGCTTGGAGAGCTGGAAGCCGGGCGCGCGGAAACGGAGTAAGGACAGGCCATGTTGCAAACCGGGCGAAATGCCTTGACGGTCGAAGAGTTCCTGGTGGCGGGGCGTTCGAAGCTTTCCCTGGAGCTGGCGGCGGGTTCGGCGGGGCTCAAGAAGATGATTCCTGAAGCCTCGCTGAACCGGCTCGGCCTGGCCCTGACCGGTTTCTTCACCTATTTCGCCCACCGGCGGGTTCAGATTCTCGGGAATGCCGAGCTGGCCTACCTGGCGTCCCTGGAACAGGGAGAGCGCCGCAACCGGCTGGCGCGCATCCTGGCGTGCAACGTGCCCTGCCTGGTCATCACCCGGAACCGGCGCATCCCGCAGGAAGTCATGGAGCTGGGGGAGAAGGCGCGGACGCCCGTGCTGCGAACGTCCATGGTCACCATGAACTTTGTCAACGCCGCCACCGTCATGGTTGAGGATATGATCGCGCCGCGCATCATGCTGCAGGGGACGCTGCTTGAAGTGCACGGGCTGGGCGTCCTGCTCCAGGGCAAGCACGGGGTGGGGAAGAGCGAGATCGCCCTGGCGCTGATCAAGCGCGGCCACAGCCTGGTCTCCGATGACGTGGCCTGGATGCGGCTGGACAGCTCCGGGGCCGTGATCGGATCGGCGCCCGAGGTGACCCGCTACCACATGGAGATCCGCGGGGTGGGGATCATCCACGTGCCGAGCCTCTTCGGCGTTTCCTCCGTTCGGGACGAAAAGCGGCTGGACCTGATCGTCCATCTGTCGCCGTCGAGCGACAGCGAGTCGAATATCATGCGGGACGGGCAGGATAAGGCGTTCATCAATGTCCTGGGCGTCAACATTCCTTTTCTCGAGGTGCCCATTGCGGCCGGGCGCGATCTGGCCAATGTGGTCGAAACGGCGGCGATGGATTTCCGGCTGCGCAAGCTGGGCCATGACGCCGTGAAGGAGCTGGACCGGAAACTAACCGCCATTCTGACGGGGAGCGCGAAACGTGAACAGGCCGGATAACAAGCGCGAACAAACCCTGACTCGGGTTCTGACGATCAAAAATCAGTTCGGGCTCCATGCCCGGCCCTCGGCGCTTTTCGTCAAGCTGGCCTCGCGCTTCGAGGCGGATGTGCTGGTGGAGAAGGACGGGAACACGGTGTCCGGCAAAAGCATCATGGGGCTGATGACCCTTGAGGCGGGGCTGGGGTCGAAGATGAAGATCACGGCCGTGGGGCTGGACGCGGACAAGGTGCTGAACGAGCTGGAGCAGCTTGTCGAAAACAAGTTTTACGAGGATTAGCGCGCCGTATGGGCACCCGCAAGAAAATCGAGAACGCCGAGCTGACCCTGACCGCGGTGGGGGTGTCTCGCGGCGTGGCCGTGGGGCCGGCGGTTGTCATCTCCCGCGAGGAGGAAGAGCTTCCGGTGCGGACCATTCCCCAGTCCGACACGATCAAGGAAATAGCCCGCTTTGAGAGGGCCGTGATCGAGACCCGCCGGCAGCTGCGGGACATCCAGCGCAACATGGTCAACGCCCTGGGCAAGGGCGGCGCGCGTATTTTCGAGATGCACCAGATGGTTCTGGAGGACGGGCTGTTCATCGATCGCGTGATCAAGAAGATCCGCGAGGAACACCGGAACGCCGAACCCGCCGTCCGGGAGGCGGGCATCGATTACTCGAAGGCGCTTTCGGCCGTTCAGGACGAATATCTGCGCGAGCGCGTGGCGGATATCCGCGACGTGGCCCGGCGCATCATCCGCAATCTGATGGGGCGGCAGGGCTTCAACCTGGCCAACCTGGACCGCAAGTGCATCGTGGTGGCCGCGGATCTCGGCCCCTCCGAGACCGCCATGCTTCGCAAGGACCACGTGCTGGCCTTCCTGACGGAAGGCGGCAGTTCGCTCTCCCACACCGCCATCATGGCCCGGGCCATGGAAATTCCGGCGGTGGTGGGCCTTCATGAGGCCACCGCCAAGATTGTCACGGGCGATGAGCTGCTGGTCGACGGGGACAAGGGCCTGGTGATCATCAACCCGACCCTGGCGCACATGCAGGAGTACGGGAAGCTGGTCGAGGTGCGCCAGAAAATGCGGCGCGAGCTGGCCGGCCGGATTCAGAATCGCAAGGCCGTGACCCTGGATGGGCGGGTCATTTCCGTCGAGGCCAATATCGAGCTGGCGCAGGAGTGCCAGGAGGCCCGGCATCAGGGTGCGGAAGGCGTGGGGCTGATGCGTTCGGAGTTCCTGTTCATGACGCAGGGGCAGCTGCCGGACGAGGAGATGCAGGTCGCCGCCTATCTGGGCGTGGCCCAGGGGATGGGGCCCCAGCCGGTCATTATCCGCACACTGGACAGCGGCGGCGACAAGGTCATTCCCTCCTTCAGCCTTCCGCCCGAGGTGAATCCCTTCCTGGGATTCCGCGCCATCCGGTTCTGCCTGGCGTATCCCGATATCTTCCTGACCCAGCTGAGAGCCATCCTGCGGGCCAGCGTCGGCGGCAACGTCCGGATCATGTATCCCATGATCACGGATGTCGACGAGCTGGTTCGCGCCAACGCCCTGCTTGAAGAGGCGAAGGGGCAGTTGCGCCGGTTGCGCGTTCCCTTTAACGAAGACATTGAGGTGGGGGCCATGATCGAGACTCCCGCCGCCGCCGTCTCGGCGCACATCCTTGCCCGGCACGTCCGTTTTTTCAGCCTCGGCACCAACGATTTGATTCAATATACGATGGCGGTCGACCGGGTCAACGACCGTGTGGCCTACCTCTACGAGCCCACGCATCCCTCGGTTCTGCGCATGATTCGCAGCAGCGTCGAGGCCGCCCGCCAGCGATCGATCCGCGTTGGCATCTGCGGGGAGATGGCCGGCGATCCGCTGATGACGCCCCTGCTGGTCGGGCTCGGGGTGGATAGCCTCAGCATGGCGCCGCCCAATATCCCCCTGGTCAAGTCGTGCATTCTCAAGATGTCCTATGCCGAAACCCGCGATCTGGTCGAGCGCGCGATGGGAATGGATTCGCCCAGGGAGATCCACGACCAGTGCAGGGAAATGATCGCCCGGATCGCCCCTGATGTTCTTGACTTGATCAGTCACGCTTAGGCATACTAATAGATCAACCCGATAATGAAGGAGGCCCAATGAGTCGCTATCTGTTTACGTCCGAATCGGTTACGGAAGGTCATCCCGACAAGGTTGCCGATTGCATTTCCGACGCCATCCTGGATGCGCACCTGGCGCAGGATGTCAAGAGCCGCGTCGCCTGTGAAACGCTGGTCAAGACCGGCGTGGTGGTGGTGGCGGGCGAGATCACGAGCAACGCGCTGGTGAACTACGGCGACGTGGCCCGCGAGCAGATCCGGCGCATCGGCTACACCGATCCCGCGATGGGCTTTTCCGATGAGACGGTTGCCGTCATGGCGGCCATCGAGCGCCAGTCCCCGGATATTTCCCAGGGCGTCACCGCGGGCCAGGGCCTGTTCAAGGAACAGGGCGCCGGCGACCAGGGCATGATGTTCGGCTTCGCGTGCGATGAAACTCCCGAACTGATGCCGATGCCGATCTCCTTCGCCCACCGCCTGACCCGCGGCCTGGCCAAGGCGCGCCGCGCGGGCACGCTTTCCTTCCTGCGGCCTGACGGCAAGTCCCAGGTCACGGTTGTTTATGAGGACGGGATGCCGGTGGGCGTCGATACAGTTGTGATCTCGACCCAGCACACGCCGGAAGCGACGCATAAGGCGATCACCCAGGGCGTGATCGAGGAGATCGTCCGGAAGGAGATTCCCGCGAAGTATCTTTCCAAGAAGACCCGTTTCCTGATCAATCCGACCGGCCGTTTTGTCGTCGGCGGCCCCAAGGGCGACTGCGGCTTGACAGGACGGAAGATCATCGTCGACACCTATGGCGGCATGGGCCGCCATGGCGGCGGCGCCTTCTCGGGCAAGGATCCGTCGAAGGTGGACCGCAGCGCGGCCTACATGGCCCGGTACATCGCCAAGAACGTTGTCGCGGCCAAGCTGGCCTCGCGCTGCGAAGTCCAGGTGGCGTATGCCATCGGCTATCCGCTGCCCGTGTCCGTGCATGTCGATACGTTCGGCACCGGCAAGACGTCGGACGAGAACATCGCGAAGGCCGTCCAGAAGGTGTTCCCCCTGAAGCCGGCCGATATCATCAAGGCGCTGGATCTGCTCCGCCCCATTTACGTCAACACGTCTGCCTACGGCCACTTCGGTCGCCGGACGAACCTGGATGTGTTCACGTGGGAAAAGACGGATCGCGTGGACGCCCTCGTGGCGGCTGTTTAGCAGACCGAAAGGAATAGGCACATGGGCAGGACTGGCAAGACCGCCCCGGCAAAAGACCGGGTTGTGAAAGACATGGCGCTGGCGGGGTGGGGCCGTCGCGAATTGGACTGGGCCGAGGTGGAAATGCCGGGCCTGATGCAGCTCCGCGAGCGCTACGCCAAGAGCCGTCCGCTGGCCGGGGCGCGGATCACGGGCTCCCTGCACATGACCATCCAGACGGGCGTGCTGATCGAGACGTTGTCGGCGCTGGGCGCGAAGGTGCGCTGGGCCAGCTGCAACATTTTCTCGACGCAGGACCACGCGGCCGCGGCGATCGCGGAACGCGGGGTGCCGGTTTTCGCCTATAAGGGCGAGACGCTTGAGGAATATTGGGACTACACCGACCGTTCGCTCGACTGGGGCGGCGGCAAGGGGCCCAACATGCTGGTGGACGATGGCGGCGACGTCACCTTGTTCATCCACCTCGGCTACAAGGCCGAGGAGGACCCCTCCATCCTGAACCGGAAAGCGCCCAGCGAGGACGAGCAACTCCTGCTGAAGCAGCTCAAGAAGTCGATCAAGCGCGATCCGACCCGCTTTCATCGCATGATGGCGGAGATCAAGGGCGTATCCGAGGAGA
>CAIKKV010000717.1 GCA_903828035.1 uncultured bacterium | reverse complement strand
TCGGAACTGGGCGTTGGAGATGTCATGGATGAACCGGAAAAACTGACCCTTCTGCACCGTCGCCATGCCTCCGCGCATGGTGCCCAGGTGGGAGTGGTAGTCCGTGCCGTAAAAAAGATCCGTGACGCACGCCTTCTTGGATGCAACGCCGAAAAATCCGCCCATGGACTGCCTCCTGGTTGATCAAACAAAAGAATAGCGACTATCTTACCCCAAGGAAGCCCCCCGCTCAAGCCGGCATTCCATTATTATTTCCTCCCCACCCGCCAGGCGCCCTGCTAGCATACCCGTCAACCCAAGGAGTCACGCATGCGCCCTATCCTCTTTGCCCTGAGCCTGTCGCTCCTCGTCGGCTGCGCGTCCACCGCCCAGGACAACAAGGGCGTGAAAAAGGCCGCGCCCGCCGGAGAGGCCAGCCCCCTGCTCCAGAAGATGCGCGTGACGGTGGATATTCGCTACTACGCCGGACAATCGCTCTCCCTGGCCACCCGGGTGGCCGTGCTGTCCGGAAAGGACATCATCTCCACCACGCTCGACAACTGCGGATCGACGCCGACCACCAACTACACCCGCTTCACCACGGGCGGCATCGTGCAGCCCGACATCCCCTGCTTCATCATGCTCATCCCGCCCCGGGAGCCCTCGCAGGTATTCCCGATCCGGAAGCCGAAAAAATCGGATGAGCTTGGCGTGTGGAGCGACTGGCAGCACCCGACCAACCAGATCGTCTCGCCGATGCCCGTCCAGGTCCTGATGAACCAGCCCGAAAAGCAGCAGAAGGTGACGGTTCCGCTGCCCCGGCAATTTGAAGTCCGCTATATGCTGACGCCCTACAACGCGCGCGATCCGAAAACGGATTAAACGGCCATCGTGGCCCGCCTGCTCCTCACGCCCCCGCCACCTCCATGGCGATCTCGGCCCAGCGCCATAAGCGCCGGGGGTCATAGTTGACCGTGCTGACGTCCTTTAAAATCAGTTCCAGCGGACACCCGTGGCGGGCGCACGCATCCACGGTCGCCTGCAGATGCTCCCGGACCGCCTTCTCGTTGAAGTCGGGCCACGCCAGGAAGGCCGGGTTGGGTTTCCGCGAATAGACGTAATCCCCCTTGATCGCCGCCGCGCCGACCTCCTCGTCCACCCAGGGGCTCATGGAAATCTTCCGGAGGTTGGGGATCTTGCGCACCTGCGCCATCTTGCGGTCCAGCGGCTCGCAGCAGCCATAGTAAACCAGGCCGAAGCGCTCGAAAAGGGGGCGGCACAGGTCCAGGTCGAACTCCTCGAGCATCTCCGGTGAAACCGTGGACAGCATCTGCGCCATGCTGAACATCCAGAGGTCCCGGGTGCGCGGCCGCTTCGGGTCGAAGCCCGGAGCCGGCAAGTCGTCCGTGTAGCCGCCCGTGCAGTGGACCAGGGCCTGGGGCTGGCACAGGAGGCCCTGCTCCTCCAGTTGATCCAGCATGCCCATGTAGCCCGTGACGATCCGCCGGACCATTTCAGTCATGTACTCCGGTCGGTCGATCAGCGCGTAAAGTGCGCTTTCCACATTCATCCAGAAGCTGATCGGATCCCAGACCGTCAGATAGCCGGGATCATAGCCCTCTTCAACAACACCCAGCGTGCCGTCGAAAAGCTCATGGGCCGCCTCCAGGCGGCGCGCGGTCTCCGCCGGATCATGCGTGACCACCGGCATCCTGATCTTGTCCAGGTCGGCGTCGGTCTCGAACTGGTTCGTGAAATGATGCCCCACGACATCGTTCGTGGGATCGCCCACCGCGATCTCCTCCTTGATCGTCATGCCGAAGCTGGAGTTTGACACCGCCTTGGGAACCCGGACAAAGGACTCGACAACCCGATCCACTGGAAAATGGCGCCACTGGTAAAGGGTCTTGCGAAGGGAGTCCTCGTAGCTCCGGCATTCGGCATCCTGGCATCGTAGCGTCAGCTCGTCGTCCACATTCATCTCGTTCCAGCACACCTGGTCG
>CAIKKV010000716.1 GCA_903828035.1 uncultured bacterium | reverse complement strand
GCGGAACTGGTCGCGCAGGCCGTCAATGCTGCACAGAAACCGGTAGGCTTGCGTATTGGCCCGTTCAAAGCGTCCGCCGGATCGGATCGCAAATCCACCGATGGAACTATCGATATCTTCCACGGGCACAAGCGACAGCAGTACCTGGTCGTGATCAGGTCGATCCTGCACAACGCCGCGCTGCCGCCGCTAGCTGCCGCCGCTCATCGGTCGGGCGAGCCGTTGCTCCTGATTGCAGGCCGCATATCGCCCGGCCAGACGCGGGCCCTGAAGTCTGCCGGCATACAGTTCATGGACACAGCAGGCAATTGTTACCTCGACCTTCCGGGCCTCCACATCCTTGTTGTCGGGCGTCAACCGGAGGGCGGCCGTCTTCGCCCTCCTCCTCGACGCGATTTCTCTGCGGCAGCCGTCCGTCTTATCTACCAGTACCTCGCCTCCGCAGTCAGCAGTGTTACCACCGAGACTTCCATTATCAATCGCCCATATCGTGAGATTGCGGCCATCACCGGCGTATCCTTGGGAAGCATCGCTTCGGCCCATGCCACCCTCGAGTCGCTGGAGTTCCTTGTCCCCGCAACAGATGGGGTCCGGCTGGTTCGCCGCAAGGCGCTCCTCGAACGATGGGTCGGCGCATATGCCGATCGCCTGCGCCCCAAACTCGTTGTCGCACGCTATCGTGCGACCGTTCCTAATTGGTGGACGGGCGTGACGCTGGATCCTGCCATCGCCCTGTGGGGCGGCGAACCAGCGGCCGCGCGCTTCACGAGCCACCTTAAGCCGGGCGTCATTACGCTCTACAGGTTCGGGAGCGTCAACCCGCTCATCCTTGCGCACGATCTTCGGAAAGACGACGCGGGCGACGTTGAGATCCTGGACGCCTTCTGGACTTCACCATCCCTTAGGGATGGTGACTGCGTCCATCCTCTGCTAGCGTATGCTGACCTGATCGCCAGCGGCGTCGATCGCAATATCGAAACGGCCGGGATACTTTATGAACAACGACTCCGTCGTTTTGTCGAAACCGATTGATCCGGCGCACGCCGAAACCATCTTCCAGGCCTCGCGTCTGGCCAAGGAATCCGATGTGGAGTTTGTGCTCGTCGGCGCATTTGCGCGGAACGTGCACTTCGAGCATGTGTGGAATATCCCCACGCGCCGCGGGACCACGGACATTGATCTCTCCGTCCAGGTCAGGGACTGGTCTCACTACGAAAGGCTGCGACAGGGAATCCAGCACAGCGCCTTCTTCTTCCCGGAGAAAGACCGGCCGGAGCGGTACACTTCGAAGACGGGCATACTCCTCGATCTTATTCCATTCGGCGGAGTCGCCGAGGATGGGAAGGTCATCTTCTGGCCGCCAAATCAGGACAAGATGAGCGTTATTGGGCTGGCCGATGCTTTCGCGCATGCGGTCCTGCTCGATGTCGTTACGGCAGCAGGGGAAGCCAAGGTGAGCCTTACGTCCATCCCCGGTCTGGTCATCCTCAAGCTTGTTGCGATATACGACCGCACCGAGGAGCGCGTCAAGAAAGACTCAGACGATATCGAGTTCATCATGACCAACTACCTCGACGCCGGCAACCGCATAAGGCTTGTGAGCGGCCAGGATAAGGACCTCGCGCAAGGCCAATTGCTCGACATCGAAGTGGCCAGCG
>CAIKKV010000715.1 GCA_903828035.1 uncultured bacterium | reverse complement strand
TGCCTGGAAACGCTGAATCGCGACGAGCTCCAGGGCGTGGTGGCGCATGAGTTCAGCCACATCCTGAACGGCGACATGAAGCTCAACCTGCGGCTGATCGGCGTCCTGTATGGAATCCTCCTGGTCAGCATCATCGGCTATGGCATGTTCCGCATGGCCGGCCTGTTCGGCGGCGAGCGCCGCTCGTCGCGCGACAGCAAGAACAGCAGCGGCGGGGCGGCTCTGGCCATCATGCTGGCGGGGCTCGCCATCTGGCTGGTCGGCTACATCGGCGTCTTCTTCGCCAACCTGATCAAGAGCGCGGTATCGCGCGAGCGGGAATACCTGGCCGATGCCTCGGCTGTGCAGTTCACCCGCAATCCCGGCGGCCTGGGCGGCGCGCTGAAGAAGATCGGCGCCTTGACGACCGGGTCGCGCGTGACGGCCGTCCGCGCGGCGGAAGCCAGCCACCTGTTTTTCGCGGAAGGCGTCGGCCACGCCTGGCTGAATCTGCTGGCCACGCATCCGCCGCTGCTCGAGCGGATCAAGCGGCTCGATCCGTCCTTTGACGGCCAGTTCGAGAAGATCCGGCTGAGTCCGGACGCGTCGGCCGAGCCGACGTCTTCCCGCGCGGCCCGCGCGGCCCATGTGGCCGGCCTGGCCGGAGCGGCGGCGGTTGCGCCGGACCGGGTCAAGGTGGACTCGCTCTCGCAGCAGGTGGGCGCCCAGGGGAACGAATATCTGGAGTTTGTACGCGAGTTCATGGGCAACTTGCCGGCGGGGCTCAAGGAGGCCTGGAGCAGCGTGCGCGACTCCAGGGCCGTTGCCTTTGCGCTGCTGCTCTCTTCCGACGCCAAGACCCGCCTCCAGCAGCTCGAGCTATTGGAAAGCCGGGGCGGGAAGCCCTGTCGCGAGCTTTCGGAATCCATGATTCCCCTGATCCGCCAGGTGCCCCGGAAAGGGTTCCTGCCGCTGGGCGATCTGGCCATGGGAACGCTGCGGCAGATGCCGGCGGATGAATATGAAACCTTCCGAAGCACCGCCATGGCTCTGGCCGCCGCCGATGAGCGGATCGACCTTTTTGAGTACGCTTTCCTGCGCATGATGGTGCGCCGCCTGGATTCCGCTTTCGGCCGCGGCCGCAAGCCCGGCGCGATGATCACGCGGCTGGCGGACGTCCGGGCCGAGTGCGCCGTCCTGCTGGCCGGCCTCGCCTTCTTTGGCCAGAGCGGCGAAGGGGCGGCCCGCAAGGCCTTTCAGCCGGCCATCGATCGCCTTTTCCTCGGGCTTCCTGTCGAGATGCCGCCTGCCTCCGGCTGCACGCTGAAGAATGTGGACGAGGCCCTGGGCCGGCTGGCCGATCTGCGCCCCACGCTCAAGGAAGCCGTGCTGGATGCCTGCGGCTTGTGCGCGGCACATGACGGACATGTCACCATTGAAGAGGCCGACCTTCTCCGGGCCGTGGCCGATGCGCTGGAATGCCCGATTCCGCCCCTTTCGCTCAAGGCTTGAAGAATAGCGGATAGCGAATAGCGGATAGCGGATGAAAAATAGCGGACGCTAAAGGTTTCCGAACGGATTGTTGCTGAAGTTATTTCCGCCGCCCCTGGGAGGCGAGGAGGGACGCGGGGCCTGGGGCCTGTTCGGCCCGGACGGGCGCGGGGCGCTGCCGTTCTGTGCGGGGCCCGGGCCCTGGGTGGCGCGCGGCTGTGTCCGGGCGCTGAGGGCGATGCGCTTTCTCGCGGCATCCACGTCCAGGACGCGCACCTTGATCTTGTCGCCCGCCTTGACCACGTCGGCCGGATCGGTGACGTACTTGTCGGCCAGTTCCGAAATATGAACCAGCCCGTCCTGGTGGACGCCGATATCCACGAAGGCGCCGAACGCGGTCACGTTCGTCACGAGGCCTTCCAGCATCATGCCGGCCTTGAGATGCTCGATCTCCGTCACGCCGTCCAGGAAGGCGGGCTTCTCGAAGACGGCGCGCGGGTCGCGGCCCGGCTTCTTGAGCTCGGCGATGATATCGCGCAGCGTCGGCTCGCCCACCAATTCCGAGACGTATTTCCGGATGTCGATCTTGTCGGCCAGCTCCGCATTCCCCACCAGCGAGGCGAGAGGCGTCTTGAGGTCGGCGGCCATCGTCTCCACGAGCGCGTAGCGCTCGGGGTGGACGGCGGAGGCGTCGAGCGGATTCTCCGAGCCGTGGATGCGCATGAAGCCGGCGGCCT
>CAIKKV010000714.1 GCA_903828035.1 uncultured bacterium | reverse complement strand
TTGGCGGCCAGCGCCTGCGCCTCTTCCCATTCGAACGTGCGCCGATCAGGCCAGTCTTCCTGAGCCGTTGCATTTGTACCTAAAATCGATATAACCGCGAGGAGGAGGGTGAGCGCGTGGGTGGCGGACCGGTTGGCTTTGCCGCCGGGCTCCGGGCGGACAAGCCGGCGGAGCAGATCGGGCAGGCGGGGGAGGATCTCGGTTTCCGCCTCGGGCCGGGGGACAGGCGAGTAGGCGGCCTCGGCCAGGCGGGTCATGTGGTCGCCGAACTCCTCGGCGGTTCCGGCAGGCGCGCCATCCTCCTGAAGCAGGCGGATCCAGTCGGGCGCCGTCAAGCCGCCGGGTTCGCGGTTCAGCCAGTCGGCGGCAAACGTCCTCAGCACGTTTCCGGCGGTCTCGGCGGAACGGCGGGGGTCCCCGGGCTTGATCCGCTTCAGGGCGTTCAGCGCCCGCGCCAACGCCTGACGAGGGCGCGCGCTCTGCCGTCGCACGGCAAGCCGTCGGCGGAGCGCTCCGCCCAACAGGCGAAGGGCCAAGAGCAGGGGCCCCACGAGAAGCCACCAGGCCAGGGAAGAGGCGGGCTGGTCTGGTAGAAGGGGCTGGATCCGCAGTGCCGCCGGGGCTTTGGATACGGAGGCGGATTCCTGTTCAGGTTCAATGCGTTTGGGGTCGGCCCACGCGCCGGAGGTCAGTTCGGCCGACGGATCGACCTTGAGCGGAATGGGAGTTGTGTAGACGGTCCGGTACGCATGGGCCGCGGTATCGAACCACGATACCGGCAGCGAGGGGATCTCCTCCGTGCCGGGCTGAAGGGGGCGCAGGGTAAAGGTGTAATCGCGTCCGTCGCCGGCCTTGAGGGTCTGCATGGTGGAGCCGTAGATCCGGAACCGCGCAGATAGGTTGCTGATCGCGCTCAGGTCGGGCGCCACCGCGCGCTGCCAGCTCAACGGACCGCGCACGCTGAGGGTGAGTTTCAAGGGATCGCCTACCCGGCAGGCCGAGGCGCTCAACTGCGCATCCGCGGTGAGGTTTGACCCGGAAAGGCCGAAGTAGGTGATCGGCCGCCCCTTTTCAGGAGGCGGCACCACCCGGACCGTCAGCGCGCGGGCCACGGCGTACAGGTCGCGCGTCAGGGCGCGCCGGTTGTTATCGACGCCCGTCAGGAGGCGGCCTTTCAACGAGGCGGGACCGAAGGTGTAGAGGCCTTCTTCACGGGCGGTGAAGGAGATGGGAAATAGATACTCAAGAAAGGGGACTCCGTCCACGTCGATGGCTTTTCCCGGAGGGAGGTAAATCGAACGGCTTCTGCCGCCGAAGGGATCCCCCATGTTGAAAAAATTGCCCATATTGAAGGGATCCGCCTCTTCGGGCGCGGAGTCGATGATCACGCCGGGCGAGCCGCCGCGCTGACGCCAGGCTTGAAGCACGCTCCGGATGTCGGGAACTTCCAGCCCCTCGATTGGTTTGCCCGTCAGGTGGGGCAGGACCAGCACGGGCGGGTCATCGGGGTGAAACGGGGTGATGTCGGCATACGGGGGTGCAAGCCGGCGAACCTGGAGCCGCAGCATGACGGTAAACGTTTCATCGGGAAGCACTTCCTGTCGGTCCGCCAGCAGCTCGAGGAGCGCCGCATCCTGGCGGGGGATCTCCAGGATTGTCAGTCGCGGAAAATCCAGCGTGGAGGTCCGTCCGCCCGCCTTTACGGTTATCGTTCCACCCGGGTAGCTGCCGATCCGGGCCGGCTGGACCGCGAACTGGTAAATCGTGCCGCTGAAGCCCTCGCGCCGCATACGGCCGTTTTCGATGATCATCTGGAACCGGTTTTCGTTCTGCTTGCCGAGAAACCGCGTTTTGGCATCTGGTAATTTGGAAAGATCCGGCGCCGATTCGTCGCCGGCATCCGGGACACGCACCGTCAGCGTGACAGACTCGCCCTCATAGAGGGTGTCACGGTCAACCTGAAGCGTGGGCGGATCGGCGGCGACCGCCCTGGCGGCGATCGAAAGAAGAATTATACCGATGGCAAACAGACGGCGCATAAGTCACAGGTTACCAGTCCCGCTCGCCGGGTGCACGGTCAAAGAAGGCCCTTTTCTGCTTTTCAT
>CAIKKV010000713.1 GCA_903828035.1 uncultured bacterium | reverse complement strand
GTCGACCAGCTGGCGATCGAGACGGCCGGCTGGCATGTCGAGTGCCGGAAGGTCCACGGCCGCTGGCGGATGCTGACGCCCATGCAGGGCGCGGCGGACGTGGGGGTGGTGGAACACATCCTCGGCGAACTGGCGCTGCTGCCCCGCGAGGAGGTCGCCACCCCGGCCCAGATGAAGATGCGCGGGCTCACGCTCGCGAGCTACGGGCTGGACAAGCCCGCCGCCTCCATCACGGTCCGGTCGGGCGCCTCGGCCCCGGTGACGCTCCAGCTCGGGGCGCCCGGGCCCTTTCCCTCCTCGATTTTCGTGAAGCGCGTGGACGAGCCGGTGGTGATCACGACCCGGACGAATATCCTCGCGGCCTTTCCGGCCGAGGTGGGCGCTTTCCGCGATCGCCGGCTGCTGGACGGGGACGCCTCGTCGGTGGTCCGGGTCGAGGTGGAGAGCCGGTCCTCCGCCTTTGTGCAGCTGGCCCTTGAAAAGGGGGAGTGGCGCCTGCTGCAGCCGTTTGCCGACCGTGCCGACAGCCCCCGCATCCAGTCCCTGCTCCGCGACCTGATGGCGGCCGAAGTGCGGAATGTGGTTTCGGATGAACATATCGACCCGGCCGCGTACGGGCTGGGGCGCGACTCGGCGGAAGTTGTCCTGACCCTGTGGCTCGCGGGCGAGGAGGCGCCGACACGGATTGAGTTCGGCCGCTCGTCGGGGCCGGGAGGCGACCGCCTCTGCGCGCGCCTGGGCGGAACAGGGCCCGTGTTTGCGGTCGACACGAACCTGCTGAATCTGCTGACGTTTCGCGCGCAGGATTTGCGCGACCGCGTCCGCGTGCGCTTTCAGCCGGAAACGATCCGCGGCTTTTCCATCGAGGCGGGCGAGCGCCGGATCTCGGCCTCGACGAGGGGGGATTTGTCGTGGCAGTTGACCGAGCCCTTCCAAGCGCCTGGCGATGCGGAGCGGATCCGGTCGTTTCTCATGCAGGCGCCCAGCCTGACGGCGGTCGGGTTCGACGAGGCGTCCGCGCCCGCGCAGCCCCCGATGGCGCAAGCGCGGTTCTGGACGGGGGCGTCGAACGGCCCGGCGTCCTCCGAATGCCGGCTTCGCCTTCTCGACGCGGCCGAGGGCGACCGGTACCGGGCCGATACGGGAACCGGCGTCGTCTTTTTCCTCGACGGACCGGCGGTGCGCCAGGTGTTCGGCCCCGAGCCGTTCTTGGACCTGCTGCGGTTCCGTGACCGGGCGATGCTCTCCCTCAGCGCGGACGCGGTTAAGAGGGTCACCTTGATCCGCGGCGAAGTCGAACAAGCCGCCGAGCGCGACGAGAAGGGCCACTGGCTCGCCCATGACGGCCGCCAGGTCAACCCCGAGGTTCTGGAGGGGCTTCTTCGCGCGGTGGCGGCGTTGCGGGCGCTCCGGCTGGAGCAGCCGGGGCCGGAGGAGAAGGCGTATGGCTTTGAGATGCCCGTGGCCCGGCTGGAGCTCGGCCTCGACGGCGGGGAGGGCATCCAGAAAACCGTGATCCTCGGGGGGAGCGACCCGGCGGGAAACCGGTATGCGCGGGTCCAGGGCCAGGACCTGGTCTTTGTGCTGCCCGTCGAAACCGCGGACGCCCTGATGCGTGACCTGCTCCAATGAAGTCCCCCTTGTTCAAACGGCCCGCTTTCCATTTCCCCCGCCAGGAGCGGGGCCGCCCCCTGATGGGGTCGCTCTTCCGCGGCCTGGTCCTGCTTTTCTTCCTGGCCGTGAGCTGGCTGCTGCTCGTGCTGGCCATGGGCATTCCGTCCTCCTGGATCCGGGTGATTTCCCAGCGCCTGCCGGAGACGCCCTTCGCCGCCGAGGCGGGGACGATCAGCTACGACCTGATTCGGGGCGTGACGCTGCGGGATGCGCGTATTTTCTCCAAAGGCGATGTGGGCCTGCCGCTTGTTTCGGCCGATACGGTGCGGCTGGCCGTGAATCCGCTGGCGGCCCTGACCGGGGGCGACTGGCTGCGGGAGGTGTGGATTTCGGGAGGCACGATCCGGGCGATGCAGGGCGTCGGCCCTGGAAGCGGGACGGGGCCCCTGGATTTCGGCAACTGGAACTTCCAGGCCAACGTGCAGGACACCCGCATCTTCGGCGAGCGCGTGGTGCATGGCAAGTGCGAGGTGGCGTTAAGCGGAGCCCGGCTGCGGCTGAACCGGGCGGAAGGCGAGATTGGCGAAGAGGCGGGGCCCCGCGCCACGCTGCAGGGCAGCCTGGCCATGGATCTCGCGGAGCGGAGCTACCAGTCCTCCATCACGTGGAACGGCTATCCGATGGCCATTGAGTCGTTCCTGACCGCCCTGGACAAGCAAGGCGCCCTGGACTACTTCCGCCTGTTTACCCCCGGGGTCAAGCTGCCTTCCGGGGATGCCGACATGTCTGGAAATTATGGCGAAAACTGGACGTTTAACCTCGCGCTTTCGGGCGCCGCCCGCGATTGCTCCTATCGGGGAGTCGACATCCGCCAGCTGTTCCTGAACATGCAGTTCCACGCGGGGGAGGGGCGGAAAACCGACCTGGCCTTCGATCCGGTTGTCATCATCCGGCAGGATGGACTGGCCGCGGGCGGTTTTTCGGTGGACTTCAGCATGGGGGATATCCGGTTCGACGGGTATTCGACCTGTCCCCCGGGAACCCTCGTCCGCCTGGTGGCGCCGGACATGGCGGAACGCCTGACGTCGGTGCGGGCGGAGGGCCCCGTCCGGATTCACGCGGGCGGCACGGTTAACCTGCGGGATTTGACGCGCAACTCGGTGACGCTCTTTTTGGAAGGCCAGAAGCTGGGGCTGAACCGGTTCCTGGCGGACCGGATGGCGTTTACGGCCAAGTTGACGGGCCTGTCCTGTGAGATCCACGACCTGGCCGGGGAGTGTTACGGGGGCTCGTTTACGGGGCAGGTGGACCTGGTGGGGGACTGGACGCCCGAACATCAGATGGAGCAGGTTCAGTTTTCCGCGCAGGGCGGCTGCCAGAACATGGATGGCCGGATGCTGGCCCGGGCGGGCGGGTTGAAGGCCTCGGAGCGGTACGACGGCAAGCTGTCGGCGGCGGGGACGCTGAGCGGCGTGATGGGGTCCGGCGACCGCGGCAGCCTGGCAGGCTCCGGCTGGCTGAAGGTCTCCCAGGGCCGGCTGTTCCGGTTTCCGCTCTTCGGCCCCCTGTCCGATTTTCTTTCCCGCCTGATTCCCGGCCTGGATCCCTCGGCGAGCCTGACCGACGGCACGGCCGACTGGCGGCTGGAAGACGGCGCCATCCGCTCGGATTCGATCAAGGTGGGCGGCGGGGCGGTCAGCCTGAACGGGCACGGCTTCTTTTCCCTCACGAACAGCCTGAACTACGACATCCAGCTTAAGCTGATGAACACGGACACGCTGCTCGGAATGGCCGTGCGGGCCATCACCTTGCCGGTCAGCAAGCTTTTCGAGTTCCGGCTTCGCGGCACGACGCAGAGCCCGCACTGGTACCCCATCAACTTCTCGGCCGACCTGTTCGAGCGGATGACCCGCGGCGGGAAAAATGAAAAGGCCGAGGAGCCGCCGCGGGCGGCGCCCGCGAAGCCGGAGAAGGGCGGATCCGGCTCATGAGCGGACAGGTCTACATCCGCACCTACGGGTGCCAGATGAATGTGCGGGACAGCGAGGCGGCGGCCGCCCTGCTGGAGTCGCGCGGGTACCGGCTGACGGATGTCGAGGCCGAGGCGGATATTGTCATTGTTAATACGTGCAGTGTGCGGGGCAAGGCCGAGGATAAGGCCCGGGGCAAGCTGAATCTGCTGATTCACGCGAAGCGGGAGCGGCCGGGGCTGCGGGTGGGCGCGATCGGCTGCATGGTGCAGCGGCTGGGGGCGCAGGAGCTGAAAGCCATCAAGGGGTTGGATTTCGCCCTTGGTCCGAACCGGCTGGCCCGGCTTCCGCAGGCGATTGAGGAGGTCCAGGCGGGCGAGGGGCCGTTTATCGATGTGGGGGAGGACCGCCCGGACGGCGGGGGGCTGGACGGCCATTTGCCGGGCTCGCCGATAGCCTTTGTGAACATCCTGTACGGGTGCGACCGGCGTTGCGCCTATTGCATCGTGCCGACCGTGCGCGGCCGGGAGTGGAGCCGCCCGGCGGTCGATGTGCTGGCCGAGGTGCGGAAGCTGGTCGACGCCGGGGTGCGCGAGGTGACGCTGCTCGGCCAGAGCGTCATGCGGTATGGCGTGGCCAACCCCGTCTGGCCGGAGGGCGACCGGTCGCCGGCGGGATTCCAGGAGCCCTTGCCGCGCCTGCTGGAGGCGGCGGCGGAGCTGGGCGTGGCGCGGCTGCGGTTTACCTCCGGCCATCCGTCGGGCTGTTCGGCCGAGCTGGCCCGGGCCATGGCCGCCCTGCCGCCGGTCTGCAATCATCTGCACATGCCGGTGCAGTCGGGCTCCGACGCCGTGCTGGCCCGCATGCGCCGGGGCTACAACGCCGAGGCGTATCGCCAGGCGGCGGGCCGGCTGCGCGAGGCGATGCCGGAGTTCGCCCTGACGACCGATGTGATCGTGGGCTTCCCGGGGGAGACGGATGAGGATTTCGACCTCACCCGCCGGCTGATGGACGAGATGCTTTACGATAACGCCTATATTTTCAAGTATTCACCCCGGACGGGAACGCCCGCCGCGGAGTGGCCGGACGATGTGCCGCCCGAGGTGAAGATGGCGCGGAACCAGCTGTTGCTGGAGGATCAGGACCGGCGCGGCATGGAGTTGCACGAGCCGCTGGTCGGGCGGGCGCTGGAGGTGCTGGCGGAGGGCGCGAGCTTGAAGCGCGAGCGGCTCTGGAGCGGCCGGACCCGGACCAATAAGATCGTTTTTTTCGACAATCCCGGCTCGGTGGCCGTGGGGGACGAGGTCCGGGTGGTCATTAAGCGGGTGTTGCCCCAGACGTTGTACGGGGATCTGGAAAGGATCGGGACATGAGCGAATTGGCGATGATGGCGGTGGGGATCGGGGCGGCGTCGGTGATCGGCAAGCTGTTCGGCGTGCTGGCCCCCGAAAAGGCGGCCGCTTTTTTGAAGGCCTTTCCCCGGAGCCGGGGCTGGGGCTGGTTTCTGGCGGCGCTGGACATGGTGCTCGTGTCGGCCCTGGTGTGGACCCTGCCCAACAGCTGGTTCACGCCCTATCGGGCCAGCCTGTTCCTGGCGTGCCCGGTGGCGATTGTCCTGGTGGGCGTTTTTGTCGATGAGCTGCTGGCGGCGCGCGCGCTGGGCGGGCTGCTGCTGCTGATCGCCGCGCCCGTGCTGGCGGCCTCGCGCTTTCATGAATCGCAAGCCCGCCTGGTGATGGTGGTGCTGGCCTACGCCTGGGTGTTCCCCGGCATGCTGTTTGTCGCAAGCCCCTGGTGGTTCCGCAAGCTCGCCGCGCCGCTGGTGGACAATCCGATGCGGATGCGGCTGGCCGCGCTGTTTGGCGTCGGGCTGGGGGCGGTGTTGATCTATCTGGGCCTTTGCGTCTATTGAGGAGCCCATGGGAAATCCGCGTTTTCTAGTGATCCGGGGCGGCGCGATCGGCGATTTCATCATGACGCTTCCGGCGTTGGAGGCGATGAAGCGGCGCTGGCCGGAGAGTCACATCGAGGTGCTGGGCTATCCGCATATCGCCGCCCTCGCCGTGGCGGGCGGTCTGGCGGATGCGGTGAAATCCCTGGATCGCGCCTCCGCGGCGCTCCTGTTTGTGCCCGAGCAGCCGCTGCCGGCCGAGCAGGCGCTTTACCTGCGGTCGTTCGAGGCGGTCATCAGCTATCTGTTTGATCCGGACGACTCGGTGCGGGCCAGCTTGCAGCAGGCCGGGGTGCGGCAGGTGCTGGCGGTTTCGCCCAAGATCGAGGGGACGCCGGCGGCGAGGCATCTGATGAAGCCGCTGGAGGCCTTGGCGGTCTATCCGGAGGGGGAGCCCTATCCGCGGCTTAAGCTTCGGGACGACGTGCTGGGCGAGGGGCGGAAGCGGCTGGGCGCCTGGCGGGCGCCGGTGGTGGTTCATCCGGGCAGCGGAGGCGGGAAGAAGAACTGGCCCCTGTCCGGGTTTCTGGCGGTGGCGAGGCGGATGAAGGCGGCCGGGTTGGACCCGGTGTTCAGCTTTGGCGAGGCGGACGACGAGGTGCGGAAAGCCTTTGCGGAGCAGGGGGAGCCATTTCCGGTGCTGCCGCGGGGCGATCTGGTCCAGCTGGCGGCGGCGCTGGCCGGCAGCCGGGGGTATCTCGGTAACGATTCGGGCGTGACGCATGTGGCGGCGGCGGTCGGCATTCCGGTGACGGCGGTATTCGGCCCTTCGGATCCGGAGCTGTGGGCCTCGCGGGCGCCGGGCGTCCGGCTGGTTCGCGCGGCGGCGGCCACGGCCGGGGCGCTGGCGGCGGTTCCCGAGGAGGCCGTTTGGGCGGCGTTCCAGCGAGTTTGAGCTTTTCGTGC
>CAIKKV010000712.1 GCA_903828035.1 uncultured bacterium | reverse complement strand
GGGAGAGGATCGCGACTTCTTCCGGATGAGCCGCCCGGCCGCGCGGGCCGTGAAGCCCGACGAAGGCTGGCGGCGGCTGGCGGGGCTGACCATGGCCTGCCTGACGGACTGACGAAAAACAAACAAAGCGTCCACAGGGGCCGTGCGCCCCTGTGGGCAACCAAGAGCGAAAAAAAAGAGGATAAAGATGAACGAACTCAGGAAAATGGTGGCGGGTGTGCTGGCGACGGGGCTGGCGGTGGGAATGGCGTCCGGCGGGGAGGCGAACAAGATCGTGGTGGACGGCTCCACGACGGTGGGCCCGATCGCCAAGGCGTTCGCGGAGTACTACATGGGCAAGCACCCCGAGGTGAACATCACGGTCAGCGAGTCCGGCAGCGGCAACGGGGCGAAAAGCCTGATCAACGGCGCGTGCGATGTGGCGACCCTGTCGCGGCCCATGAAGAACTCGGAAGTGAAAGCCGCCCAGGACGCCGGGATCCTGGCGCTCGAGCGCGTGGTGGCGATGGACGGCATCGTCCTGGCGGTGCATCCGGGGAATCCGCTGGCGAACCTGACGGTTGGTCAGATCCGGGATATCTACACGGGCAAGATCAAGAACTGGAAGGACCTGGGTGGGCCGGATCAGCCGATCGTGGTGATCAGCCGCGACACGAACAGCGGGACGTACGAGAGCTTCGAGACCCTGGTGATGAACAAGGAGAAGATGGGCGAGAAGGTCGAGTACGTGGGAAGCAACGGCGCGATCCGCCAGCGGGTCATGAGCACGCCGGCGGCCATCGGCTATGTGGGCCTGGCCTTCACGGAAGGCGTCAAGGCGCTGACGGTGAATGGCGTTGAAGCCACGCCCGACACGGTGACCAGCAAAAAGTACCCGGTTGCCCGTCCGCTGTACATGTACACCAACGGCCGGCCGAAGGACGGCACCGCGCTGTCTGACTACATCAACCTGGGAACGACTCCTGAAGGGAAGCGGATCATCGAAGATACGGGGTTTGTACCGCTCAAATGATTGGACAACGGCCAGACATGCCGTCGTTGCTGCTGAATCAAAAGGCGCAACGGCGGCAGCGGATCGCGACGATGGCGGGGACGGGGTTTCTCCTGGCCGTCACGTCGCTGTCCGCCCTGGCCGTTTTTTTCATTTTTTACTTTATCGCCCGCGACGCCTGGCCGTTTTTCCAGCTTCAGGGGTTCCGGGAGTTCTTCACGAGCGCGCGCTGGTATCCCTCGGCGGGGAAGCCCGAGTACGGGGTGCTGGCGATGTTTGTCGGAAGCGGACTGGTCACGCTCGGGGCGGTCCTGGTGGCCGTGCCGCTCGGAGTCGCCGCGGCGATGTGCCTGAGCGATGTGCTTCCCTTTTCCGTGAGACAGGTCGTCAAGCCGGTGGTGGAAATCCTGGCGGCGATTCCGTCGGTGGCCTACGGGTTCTTTGCGCTGGTCGTGCTGGCTCCGCTGCTTCAGCAGAGCGGGGGGCCGATTCTGGGGGTGGCGGCGTGGCTGATCGGCGCGCCGGTGTTCGCTTTGGCGATCATGGTGCTGGCCGATGTGGCGACCGACCGGCTGCCGGATCCGGCCCGCACCCGCATGCGCTGGCTGGTCGTGGCGCTGTTGGGCGCGCTGGCGTTTGCGGCGTTGTTCCTGCTTTCAAAAAAACTGGGAGGACTGCGGATATCGAGCGGCACCAACGCGCTGAACGTTTCGATCATTTTGGGGATCATGGCGCTGCCGACGGTGGTGAGCGTCTCGGAGGACGCGCTGCAGGCGGTTGGTCGTGAGCTGCGGGAAGGCAGCTACGCGCTGGGCGCCACCCGGGCCGAAACGCTGTTGAAGGCGGTGCTGCCGGCGGCCGGCAGCGGGATTTTGGCCGCCGTGCTCCTGGGCGTCATGCGCGCCATCGGAGAGACGATGGTGGTCTGGATGGCCTCAGGCAACGCCTCGCAGATTCCGAAGCCCTGGTACAACCTGCTCGAGCCGGTGCGGACGCTCACGGCGACGATCGCCGGGGACATGGGCGAGGCCGACCAGGTGACGGGATCGGCCCGGTACCATGTGCTCTTTGCGATGGCGTTTTGCCTGCTGGCTTTTTCCTTCCTGTGCAATATGGGCAGCGAGTGGATCATCCGGAACGCCCGGAAAAAGGCGGGAGGGTAGCCCATGCGTTTGCAGACACGGAAAATCCTGGATCGGGCCTTCTCCGGGTCGGGCGTCCTGGCCATCGCGCTGATGGCATCGGCGCTGGTGATCCTGCTCGTCCCGATGTTCGTTCGCGGCGCCGGAGCCATTTTCTTCACCGGAACCGTCGAGCATCGCCGCGTCATGCTGGAGAAATTCGAGCGCGGCGATCGCCCCGCGGCCGAGGCGGAGATCGCCGCCGCGC
>CAIKKV010000711.1 GCA_903828035.1 uncultured bacterium | reverse complement strand
GGCCGGGAACGACGAGAGCCCGGCCGCGATGGCGTTGTTGGAACGCGGCTCCACCTTGACGTTGTAAGGCGGGTCCATGTTCACGAGGTCGATGCTCGCGCCGGCGAGCAGGCGGTCGAGGTCCTGGGCGCTGCTGCTGTCGCCGCACATCAGGCGGTGGTTGCCCAGCACCCAGATGTCGCCCCGCTGGGTGACCGCCTCGTCCGGAGGTTCCGGGACGGCATCCGGGTCCGTCAGCCCATCGGCCGGGTCGCCAACGAGCAGCGTGGCCAGTTCTTCCCCCCAGAACCCGAGCGACTCGAGGTCCACGTCCATCCCCCGTAGTTCCGTCAGTTCGATAGGCAACAGGTCCGCGTCCCAGGAGGCGAGTTCCGCCACCTTGTTGTCAGCGATCCGATACGCCTTGATCTGCGTGGGGGTCAGATCGGTGGCGACATGGACCGGGACTTCATCCAGCCCCAACTTCTGCGCCGCCTTCCAGCGGGTGTGGCCGACGATGATGACGCCGTCCGCATCCACCACGATGGGCTGGCGGAAGCCGTATTCCCGGATGGACCGGGCAACGGCCTCGACCGCGCCGTCGTTGTCGCGGGGGTTCTTGTCGTAGGGTTTGATGTCCGTCGTCTTGCGCTGCTCAACCTTCATGGCCTGTGCTCCTGCTGTTATGACCCCGGCCGACCAGGCCGGAGCCGTTGTTCTGGAAATCCGCCGTGTTCGCGCCAGGGGCGCGCCCGGTTGCGCCCTGGGGCGTCCTGTCGGCCATGGCGGGCAAAACCACGGACCCGCTCCCCGGACGCGCCGTGGGGCAAACCTGGGCGGCCCGCTCGGACCGGGAAAACAAACTGTGATGGACAAGGCGACCGTTCCCGCGCGCATCTCGACCCCCCAGGCGCGGCGGAGTACCTATGGTTTTTTTCACATTTGCGAATGGGACAAGGATCATGGGCGCGCCTCACATTCCTTGGGCTGGTGCTCGCCGCACCAGTCATCCGAGAGCACGGCTGGCCAGTAGCCGTAGTTGACGACCCGGTCGTTCTCATCCGGCACGGCGGCCGTTGGGCAATGGCGATGACAGTGCCCGTTGATGCTCTGGCCGCTCTCGTGGGATCGGCGGGCCTCGTCGAAGCTCACATCGCTGTCGTGCCGGAAGAATCGGCAGGTCCAACATTCATCGGTCGGGTTCATATGCATACCTTTCACGCTTGGGAGATCTCGAAAACGACCCCGAGATTGCAGCCTTGGGGGAGAAAACCGAATAACCGCATGAATTCTCGCGTAGCACGCGCGGACGCGTTTTTCACGCGCGGGCGGGTAGGTATGCGGTTTATACGGTTATCTCTCTCTTCTCTCTCTTTTCTTAGGAAAAACACCCTTTTTGCCTCCTGAGAAAACCGCATAAAGCCATGCGGTTTTCTGTCGGTTATTGCGGTTATCTCGCCGTCCGCACGAAATGGGCCGTGCGGTTTTCTCCCTGCTATGCGGTTTTCTCCCCTGTTCATAGCAACCGGTATCCCGTCTTGGGTTTGGTGACGGCCTTCTCCGAATCGAGGATCGCCAGACGCCGGGCGGCGAGTTCGGAGACGAGGTCGCGGAACTCGCTCGGCTTGAGGGTTTTCATCCGCCGCCTGAAATACCATTCAGGCATGAGCGCCGTTGTTCCGTTCTTCTCGTGCCAATCTCGCAGAATGCCCACCGCTCGCTTGATGAGCGCATCGAACTCCCCGTCCGCCACATGGCAGGCCGCCATGAAGAGCATGCGCCGCGTCTGGTGCATGACGAACGCAGACGCCCACTCGACGGCGGCCAGACCGATTCGCGGGGCCAAATGGTTCTCGCTCACGGCGTAGAGGAGAGCCAGCTTACGCACCTGCTCGCTGACGCGGCTCCAGACCGTGGTGCCAACGGGGTCACTCTTGGTTTCTGCCTTGGCGTATTCGCCATCCGCCTGCTGCCGTGTCTCGATGAGCAGTCGCCGCCCCTCGTCGGTGCTGTCGACCACCGTAGGTATGGGGTGGAAGTCCTGGAGATTGCCCTTGCCTGGCCGGTAATCGGCCCACCACTTGGCGGTTGCCAGAACGCGCGATGGCGGGGGGTCGAGCCCCGGCTCTTGTCCCTCCGGACGCGAGCCGGATTCCAGAATGATCATGCGTGCGAAGAAGCCGTTGGTGAGCATCCGCTCGCTGAGTGCCTGGTAATAATGGTTTGGGATCGCGGTGCCGTAAATCACCAGACACGGCTGGTCGATCACGCCTGGCGCTTCCTTGCCAGCTTTGCGGCGCATCGGGAACACGCTGTTGGCCGACGAATACATCGTCAGCAGCGTGCTCATGATAGCCTCGTGCCGGGCATCCTTCGATTTGTTGATCGATTCGAGGAGCCCATTGATCTCGTCGGTCTGGAACAGCATGCATGGCGTCTGAAAGAGGGCGTCCTGAATTCCTTCGCCACTGGCAAAATGAAGGCCCAGGGAGCCGCCCAAGCCGCTGGCGTGGATGATGTCCGCGTTGACCTTGCGGGAATGGTCCTTGCCCGCTCCGGAATGGGCCAGGCCCAGAAGGTAAATGTTGGTTCGATTGTCGCCTGGATCTCGAACCTTCCGCCCGGCCAGAAATGCTTGAAGCGCAAGCGCCCCCGCGAAAGCCATCACGGGATTGGGGTACGGGGCGATGGCCAGCGTGTGGTCCATGACTTCGCTGACGAAGCCAGGGATGCGCAGCATATCGAGGGGCATCGGGCCAGGATCTGGGATCTCGGGCGGGCGAGGTGAGTCGGAAGGCGCGCAGGACTCAACGAGCGCCGAAATATCCGCGCCACTGTCGCCCGGCATTGCTTCGCCGTACCCGGAGAGCCGCAGTTCGCCTGCTGCCCGTTCGAAGTCGCCACCATGCTTGAGGAGCGTGTAGACCGTGAATGGCGAATAAGCCCGGTTCGGTTCGAACGGCGCGGCGTTGGCACTGAAGACGTAAAAGACCCGGTCCTTGAGGCTGGCCGACCAGCCGGAGGTCTTTCCGGGCCGTCGCCAGTATTCGTTCTCCCCGGGTTTGGCCAGCGACCACCCGGCCTGCTCAAGGATGGCCCGCACGTCGCCCCTGCTGTTGAAATCGTCGCCAGGACGCCCAAACAACGCCCCCACGTTCGGTTCCTTGGCGGCCCCTTGGCCACACGGGCGGGCTTCCGCAACGGGGGGCGGCATATACTCGTTCAACTCCCAGGCGGCCGCCAGGAGCGCATCCCGTTCGCCCTCGGCCAGAACGGGCGGGTTGGCCAAGTCGCCCTGGAGCAGTTGGTATCCGGCTGTCGGCGAGCAGAGGAAGAGCCCGCCCTCACCACGGGTCTCGATCAGCGTGATGGTCTTATCATTGTCGCGGCGCTGGGCCAGCTTCATGTTGCCGCAAACCGGCGTCTGGCATCGGTAGAAGACGTGGCGACCGCCCCGCTGGGTCGATTCGACCGCCAGCCGGGCCAATAGGTCTGGCGGGATGCGCTTGGACCAGGCGTCGAAGAGTTCACCACCCGCGTCGAAGTCGATCATCTCGGCGTTCCCGGAGACGCGCCCGCAGATGATGCACAAGGCGTCCGGCCCGTTGGCAAACCAGGCCGCCAATTCGGCCGCTGTGGGCAGGCGTTCGCGGTAGCCCTTCCACTGGCCGACAGCCGGGCGCTTCTCAGCCCGGATCGCGGGCAACACGCAGAGACCGGCCTCCAGGTAGGCGGACACGGCACGGTCAAGACTGGGAGTCTGAATGCTCAAAACGGCAGATCCTCCTCATCGTTAGATGCTGGCAAGGTGTCGCCACCTGCATCGACGCCATCGAGGCGCGGGGGAATCGGCCCGAGCTTGTGGCGCGTAATCCGGTCGTACTTCTCGCCAGTCACCG
>CAIKKV010000710.1 GCA_903828035.1 uncultured bacterium | reverse complement strand
CCGCTGTCGCCGTATTCGTGGTGGCGGTTCACGCCGAGGATCTTCAGCGGCTCGCCGTTGAGCAGGACTTGCGGGCCCCGGCAGGAGAGCGTCCGGAAGCCGGTGCGGTCGCAGAGGTCGTCCCCCCCGCAAATGACGCGAACGGTGTGCAGGCGGGGCGCCCCGGGAGACCACCGCGCGAGCGGTTGCGGGGGAAGGGCTCTCGAGATGCGAACGGTGCGCCCCGCGGGGAGGCGAACCTTCCAGCAGGCCGTGGCGGCGCCGTTCACTTCGAGGGTGAGGGTTTCGGTCCGGGTTTTCGTCCCGAGGTTGACGAGGTGGATTTCCGGTTTCAGCGTCACGCCCTTCTTCGATAGGGAGTAAGGCAGGCGGAGGTCCTTGATCCAGATATCGCCCAGGAAGGAGGCTTCCACGGGCCGGATGATGCCGCCGTAGTGGAACCAGTCGTTTCCATACCGGGGGAAGACGTCTTCCAGGCTTTTGGAGTTATCGACTTCGACGATCAGTTCATGTTCGCCCGGCGCGGCGTGGGGGGCGAGGACCGACCAGGGCAGGCAGGAGACGGAGTTGCGTCCGAGGGGTTTTCCGTCGAGCCAGACCGTGGCGGCGCCCCCGGTCCCCTCGAAGGTGAGCAGCAGGTTGCAGGGGTGCGGGACGGTGAGGGCGCGGCGGTAGAAGGCCTTGCCGTGGTGGTCGAAATGGGCGGGCTTGGTATTCCAGCAACCGGGGACGGGCATGCGCTCGGCTGTATCGGGGAATTGCCGGAACCAGCGTTTTTTCTGGCCGATGCCGTCGGGGTCGGGGAGAAAATCCCAATATCCGTTCAGGCGGACAAGGGGCCGGAGCAGATGTTCGTCAAAAGTGCGCAGCATGAAGGAGGAGGCTTTCTTGGAAGGCCTAGCGGATGATGATTAACGAGCCGCGAGGGGGCTCGATCGTCAGCGAGAGCGTGGGCATCCACGGGCCGGGAGGGGAGCCAGTTTTCTCGCTGGTGTAGATCTGGCGCAAGCACTCGAGCGCGGCGGGCCCGGTTACGAAGGTCACGACCGAGGACTCTGTCGCCGAAATCCGCTGGTTCAGGAGCTTGACCATGCCGTTGGTCGGCGTGTTGTCGGTATAGGCGGTCCAAGCGAACTGAGTAGCCCCGGGGTTCACCCAATCTTCGCCGGTCCACAACGTTACCGCTGAACCCCAGATCATGCAGTAGGGGCTGCCGGCATCGCGGCCCGAATGGATGTTCAAGGTCGAATTGCTGGCCGTGTTCCACGTCAGGTTTGTCAGCACGGGGTTGTTGGTGAGGTGTCCCATCAGCAGCGTTCCCTTATCGGCGGCTGCGACCTGTCGCCCCATCAACGTCGCGGAAACGACCACATAAGAAGCCGCAGGCAACTTGGGCAGCCGCCATTGCAGGAAACCAGCCCGAGTCACAGTGAGGCTGCTCCGTCCGAGATGTATGGCGGTCGAGTCGTAAACGGTGGTTGGGTTTGAGGACTCGATGTACACATCCTCGACCAGTTCGGCGTTAAGGACAAGGGCATGCGCCGGTTGTCCTGATGCCAGGATAACCAATCCCAGGAATAGGAACGCCCGTACATTCTGAAACCAACCAAACATAGTTTTCGCGCGCATGTGAACCTTCTTGTTTTCAGCATTTTCAGATTGTGCTTGCGTATCTAGGTTGTATGGCTATGTTTACATAGCCAGCTGTTGTTGTCAAAACTGTTTTATTTAAAAAAGAGTGCAGGATATTACGGAACGTGCTCAGGGGTTGAGTGTCCAGGATGTGATGATAGGATTGACGGGGTCGGAAACGGGATGGGCAGGCAAGTGATTTGAGTGACAGGGGGGTGGACGTGGAAAAGCGTTACGACGTGATTGTGGCGGGGGGTGGATTGGCGGGGACGTTTGCCGCCATCGCGGCCGCGCGGGAGGGCGCGAAGACGGCGCTGTTTGAGCAATACGGCTTTCTCGGCGGGATGGCCACCGCCGCGCCGGTCACCGTGTTCATGCAATACCATGTGGCGGTGGGCGGCGGGGAGATCCGCGAGCTGGTTCAGGGCCTGTTCACGGAAACGATCCGGCGCCTGCAGGCCCAAGGCATGATACTGGAATCCTCGTTCAGCTTTGATGATTTGGCCTTGCGCGGCGTGCTTGACGATCTGGCCGCCGAAGCGGGCGTGGAGGTTTTCTTTCATACGTTCGTCACGGGCATCCGGAAACGGGGCGGCAAGGCGAGGGCGATCCGCTATGCAGGGAAAGGGGGGCTCGCCGAGGCGGAAGGGCGCGTCTTCATCGACGCCACCGGCGATGGCGACCTGGCCCGGGCCGCGGGCTGTCCCTTTACGATTGGCCGCGCGGACGGGCTGATGCAACCGCTAACCCCGACCTTCATGGTCGGCGGCGTGGATCCGGCCCGCCTGCCGGAACGCAAGGTCATGCAGCGCCTTTTGCGCGAGGCGCATGCGCGGGGGGAATCCCCGATCGCGGGAGCGGGCATGTGGGCGACGCCGCATCCGGACCTGTTTTTCTTCAACACGTGCCACGTCTGGAACCGCTCGGCTTTGGATGTTCGCGCTCTCTCCCT
>CAIKKV010000709.1 GCA_903828035.1 uncultured bacterium | reverse complement strand
GGTCTTCGATAAGGTTCGCGCCCGGATCGCATCCTGGACCCATAACGGCATGGAGCTCATCCGGCAAGGCCCGCGGCTGGACCTCTGGCGGGCCCCAACGGACAACGACAAAGGCGCCGCGCCATCCTGGGTCAACGGCTATCTGAACCGCCTTCAACACCGCACGGTTTCCGTACACACCCGCCAGGAGCAGAAAAACCGGGTTCTGGTCATCGAGTCGAAGGTGTGCGTGGCCCCGCCCGTTCACCGGCATGCCTATGACTGCACCTACACCTACACGCTTTACGGGTCAGGCGATCTCGTGCTGTCCCTCGCGGGCATACCCTTCATAAACCCCCTCGACACCGACGAGAAACCCAACCAGTGGCCGGAGAATCTGCCGCGTCTGGGGCTCTGCCTGACGTTACCGGGCGGCTTGGAGCGGGTGACCTGGTATGGCCGGGGGCCCGGCGAATCCTACGCCGACAGCAAGGAAGCCGCGGGGATGGGCGTCTGGCGCTCGTCCGTGGACGGCCTGATGACGAATTACATGCGGCCCCAGGAAAACGGCAATCGGATGGATACGCACTGGGCGGCCTTCACCGATACCCGGGGGATGGGTCTCCTGGCAATGGGCCAACCCTCCCTGAACTTCAGCGCGCACCATTATACGGCCGACGATTTTGCCGACGCCAAACACCCGTACGAACTGGTGCGCCGCGACGACATCACCCTGCATCTTGACCAGCGCCAGCGCGGGCTGGGAAGCGCCAGTTGCGGCCCTCATCCCCTGGCCCACCATGAGATCAGTCCGGAATCGTTCCTTTTCACCGTGCGCTTACGGCCCTTCTCCAAGGATCAGGGTCCGGCCATGAGCCTGTGGCGCGAGGACATGCCCTGATCGAACCAAACCATGAACCGCCTACTTAGCATCCCCTTCCGGGTCAACCGGGCTGAATTGTTGAAACGCCTGCACCTCGAGCCTGACGGCGAGATGACGGCGGACATCCTGGAACTGGCCACCCGGGCCGAGGCCGTCGGCCGGCCCAAAGCCCTTTACGACAGCGTGGCGATCGACAGCAAGGAGAGCGGCGGCATTGTGGTCCGCGGCGTCCGGTTTACCAGTCACGCCATGGCGAAGAATCTGGAAAAGGCGGACCGGATCTACCCGTATGTGTGCACCTGCGGAACGGAACTGGACGACCTCCCCGTCCCGGATGACGGCGGCTTCGGCCGCTTCGCCCTGGATATGATCAAGGAAATGGCGCTGCGCCAGGCCTCGCAGGCGCTCCAGGCTGAATTGCTTAAAGAGTTCCAGCTCGATAAAAAAGCCAGCATGAACCCCGGCAGCGGGGACCGGAAAGTCTGGCCCCTCGAGGAACAGGCGCCGCTTTTCCGGTTGCTGGGCGACGTGGCCGGAACCATCGGCGTGACGTTGACGGAATCCTCCCTGATGCTTCCAAACAAGTCCGTGTCCGGGTTTTACTTCAAAACCGACCACGACTATCACAACTGCCAATTGTGCCAGCGCGCGGTGTGCCCCAACCGCGTGGCGCCGTTCGATCCGGTGCTTTGGGAGTCCAGTTTTCTTCCTTGAGTTAATCCAAAAGTCGGGCTAATGTTCAATGTTTCAACGGCTTGATGGGGGTCAGGTCAATCCACAATGACGGTTCCGCTACAGGCGTGAACCCGGTAAACAGGAGTACGGCATGCGCAGGAAATCAGGATCATTCCATATCGCGGGCGTTATCGTGGCAGCGGCACTGGCAGGCGCCACGGCGGCCCAGGGCGCCGGATTCGCCCTGTACGAAATGAGCGCGCGGGGAAATGCCCTAGGCGGAACCCTGGTCGGAATGACCGGCGATGCCTCGGCCACTTACTACAATCCCGCCAACCTGACGCAAAACAAGGGCCTGCAGGTCGAGGCCGGCGCTTCCATGATCGGCCCCAAGACGGAGATTACAACCCTGGTCTCCACCCCCGTCGGACCGGCGAAGCTGACCACCGAGAACAAGGCGCGCTGGTGGGTCCCGCCGCACGCGTACGCCTCCCTCCAGACCAGCGAAAAGACCTGGGTCGGTATCGGCATCTACTCTCCCTTCGGCCTCGGCAGCGTGTTTGACAACGACTGGGCCGGCCGCTACAACTCGTACCGCGCCGTCATCGAGACCGTGGCGGTGAACCCGAACGTGGCCTACAAGGTCGACGAGAAACTCTCCCTGGCCGTCGGCCTGCAGATCGTGACATTCGATCTGGAACTCAAGCGCAAGCTCCCGAACTCGGTGGTCCCCGGCGGCCCCGATTTCGACTTCGAGCTCAAGGGCGACTCGGTCGGCTACGGCGGGAACGCCGCCGCGTCCTACCAGTTCACCGACAAGTTCGGCATGGGCCTTGTGTACCGCTCTGAAGTTGAGGAGACCCTCAAGGGAGACGCGAATGTCACGGCCGGCGGCCGCAAGATGGGCACGGAAGGCGAAGGCGATATCACGCTTCCCGCCTCCACCACGCTCGGGGCCAATTACAAGGCCGGCAAGCTGATGCTGGGCGCCGCCGTCACCTACACGGAATGGAGCTCCTTCGACGAACTGCGCGTCAAGTTCTCGAATCCCGCCCTTCTCAACCGCTCCGAAAGCGTGACCGAGAAGGACTGGAACAACGTGTGGCGCTACGCCGCCGGCGCGGAATACGCCCTGAACGACATGCTGGACGTGCGCTGCAGCTATGTGTTCGACGAAGATCCGATCCCGAACAAGACCGCGGACTATCTGGTGCCCTCCAATGACCGCCACCTCTTCGGCGTCGGCGCGGG
>CAIKKV010000708.1 GCA_903828035.1 uncultured bacterium | reverse complement strand
GGAGAGGCCGCTCACTTGACTCGCGGCGGGTTGTGAAGACGACTCGCTGCGGACCAGGCGGCCGGCCATATCCTTCAGCAACTTGACGAGCAGTTCGGGATCCGACAGGTGCGCCGGGCTCAGCGCCACGACCTCCGCCTCCTCGGATTCCACGCGGGCCGTGGCCAGCCGGGGCAGCCCCAGCAGGGCGCCCACCTCGCCGAAACAGCGCCCCTTCTCCATCACCGAGACCACCTGCCCGTCCCGCACCATGGCCAGGGTGCCGCGGACGATGACATACATCTCCTCGGCCCGATCCCCCTGCCGGAAGACGACCCCCCCGCGCGACAGCGTGCGGGTATAATTCTGCGCGAGGTGCCGATAGCGCGGATTCGTCGCATCGCCGCTCAGCAGCCGCTTCACCTGGTCGCGCAGCACCAGCTCCCGGCGCCGGATGAGGCAGGACATCACCTCCGCGCCGAACAGGATCGTCATCGACGCGTAATAGATCCAGATGAAGAAGAGGAAGATCGCCTTGAGCGACCCGAACATATACCCGTAATCGGGGTTGAAATGCAGCATCAGGGTGAACACGGGGTTCATCAGCTTGAGCAGCGCGGCCGTGACGGCCGTCCCGATCACGATGGCGAGCGGCTTGCGGGGGTCGGGAACGAAGAGGAAGTAAAAGATGAAGAGACAGATGAACGAGGTCAGCGTGGGGATCCCGTAATCCACCAGCGTCCGCAGCAGGGGCAGGCGGGAGCCCACCAGCCAGCCGGCGGCGTTGTTCAGCCAGCCGGTTCCGGTCAGGACGGCCATCAGCGCCACGATCAGCAGCAGCGAGCCCATGTCGTACAATTTGCCGAAAAGGAACGAGACCCAGCCCGCCCCCCGGACGCGGAAGGTGCGCACGGAGGTCTTGAAAATCCCGGCGAAGGTGGAGCGCAGCACGGAGGCCACGGGCATCATCAGCCAGAACAGGACCACGATGGAGACCAGGCTCCAGGGCTTCTGCGTGGCCAGCCCCTCCACCTCGCGCAAGACCAGGTCCTGGCTCTGCGGCAGGATCTGGCCGACCAGGTTCTGGAGGATGGCCACCGCCTCCCCGGGCTCCACCAGGCGGCTGCCAATCAGGACCAGGGCCAGGAAGAGCGGGATAAAGGACATGAAGGTGTAATAGGCCAGCATGCCGGCTTTTTGAAACCCGTCATCCCTCATGAAGCCCAGCATGGGCTCCACCATAACCAGCAGCGCAAAATCCATGACCACTTTGCCGCGGATGATGCAGGTCTCCATCCAACGGCGCGCCGGCGTGATACTCATAAGTCCCCCCTTCCGTCCCACTATCGTATACTATGAAGAGATCGCACCGCCCGGCAAGCCCAATCAGCCATGTTTTCCGCTCGCCTCCCACCCCTCTTTCTGCTAACTTTAAATGTCTATGAGTAAAGAGACCGGTTCAGATCGTTTTCGCTCCCCCGCTTCTCCGGCGCACCCCCGCCTCCGCATGCTGATCCCCCTGCTGGCCGTGGTCGTCGCCGCCTTCACCCTCCGCGCGCTGGCCGCCGGCGAATGGACCGGCTTCCGCTCCTGGCTGCTGGACAAGATGGGGACAAACGGGTCTAACGCCCCCTCCGTCATCGCCGAGCCGTCGGCGCTCGAAGCCGTCACGGACGCCCCCTCCGCCACCGGCGAGCCCAAGGTCCTGACGTCCGAGCCGATCCACCCGCTCATCGCCCGCAACGTCGCGCGCCGCCTTCCCGCCATGCACCTGACCCGCATGCCGCTGAACGACGAGATGGCCGGACGGGCCCTGACCCTGTATCTCGACAAGCTGGACTACGACCGCACCGTGTTCCTGGCCTCCGACATTGAAGAGTTCCGCAGCGAAGCGGACCAGCTCGATGACGCCCTGAAGAACGGCGACCTCTCCTTCGCCTTCCGCGTCTTCGAAACCTACAAGGCCCGGCTGCGCAACCGGACCGCCTTCATCCAGGAAACGCTCGAAAAGCCCTTCGACTTCACCCTCCATGAAACCTATTCCTGGAAACGCAAGGACGCGGCCTGGGCGGATACCGTCGTCGGCTGGGACAGCCTGTGGCGCTTCAAGGTCAAAAACGAGGTGGTCGCCCGCATGGTCTCCCGCAGCCTCCAGCAGGAAGAGGCGAAAACACAGACCAACGCGCCCGCCGCGGAGTCGGGCACCAACGTGAACGCCGCCTTCAAGTCCTGGGAAAACCTCACCCCCGACGCCTTCGTCCGCAAGCGCTATGAGCAGCAGCTGCTGGTGGTGGTGGACCACGACGCCGAGTGGGTGTCCCAGAACTACATCAGCTCCTTCTGCCAGGCCTACGATCCCCACACCGAGTACATGTCCTCGTCCGCCTCGGAGGATTTCGACATCGACATGAAGCTTTCCCTGAGCGGCGTCGGCGCCGTGCTGGTCCCCGAGGACGGCGTGCCGAAGGTGGTCCGCATCATCCCCGGCGGCCCCGCCGAGCGGGACGGACGCCTGAAGCCCGGCGACAAGATCGTGGCCGTGGCCCAGGGGGACGGCGAGCCGATCGATATCCTCCACTGGCCCCTGACCCGCGCCGTCCGGCTGATCCGGGGCCCCCGCGGCACCAAGGTGGTGCTCTCCGTCGTGCCGGCCTCCGATGTCAGCGGCCGCACCATCAAGCTCGACCTGGTCCGCGACGAGGTCAAGCTCGAGGAGGAGGCCGCCAAGTGCGAAATCCGCGAGCTGCCCGGCGCCCATGGCCGCACCTGGCGGCTGGCGCTCCTGTCCCTCCCCGCCTTTTATGCCGACATGCGCCGGAAAGGCGAGAACGGCGAAGAGCTGCGCAGCAGCGCCAAGGATGTCCGCAGGATCCTGGACGACCTGGCCACCAACCGCGTGGACGGGCTCCTGCTGGACCTGCGCGACAACGGCGGCGGCGCGCTCGGCGAAGCGGTCGAGATGACGGGGCTCTTTCTGCAGGGGCCCCGCCAGCCGGTCGTGCAGGTCAAGGAGAGCTGGCGGGTCAACGTGCTGACCGACCCGGATCCCTCCATCTCGTTCAGGGGGAAAATGGCGGTCCTCATCAACCGCCAGAGCGCCTCGGCCTCCGAGATTCTGGCGGCCGCGCTGCAGGACTACGGCCGCGCCCTCATGATCGGCGACTCCAAAACCCACGGCAAGGGCACGGTCCAGACGCTGGTGCCCGTCAGCGACTTCGACGAGGCGCAGGGAACCCTCAAGGCGACCGCGGCGAGCTTCCACCGCATCGGCGGCGGGTCCACCCAGATCAAGGGCGTCAAAGCCGATATTGTCATCCCCTCGGCCCTGGAGTGCCTGGAGATCGACGAGGAGTTCCTGCCCTACCCCCTCCCCTGGAGCATGGTCCCGGCTGTTTCGTTCTCCCCGGTGGCCGACCTGCAGCCCGAAATCGAGACCTTGCGGGCGAAGTCCCAGGCCCGGCTGGCGGCCGATCCGCGCTACACGGCCCGGATGGAGCAGCTCCGCCACCTGGCCTCCCTGCAGAAGACCGCCGCCATCACGCTGCGGCTCGCGGACCGCATGGCCCTGGCCCGCTCCGAGCGCGCCCTGATGGATTTGCAGACTTCCGACGAGCCGACGAGCCGCAAAAAGGAAGGCGCCGACCTTGTAGAACAAGAGGCCGAGCGCATCCTGGTGGACATGCTGCAAAAGTAGGGAGGCCCCATGGCCCGCGCCAAGAAGACGAGGACGGAACCCTTCGACGCCGCTCAACTGCCCAAGGGGAACACCGACTGGTTCGTCCGCGACCGGTTCGGCATGTTCATCCACTGGGGCCTCTACTCCCAGGGCGCCCGGCACGAGTGGCTGATGCACAACGAGGGCATTCCGCTCGAGGAATACGAGCGCCTCTACTTCAAGCGCTTCGACCCCGACCTGTACAACCCCGAGCTCTGGGCCAGCGCCGCCGCCAACGCCGGCATGAAGTATGTCGTCGTCACCGCCAAGCACCACGAGGGCTTCTGCCTCTGGGACACCCGCTACACCGACTACAAAGCCACGAACACGGCGGCCAAGCGGGATGTGCTCAAGCCCCTGGTCAAGGCGTTCCGGGACCGCGGCCTGCGCGCCGGTCTCTACTACTCCCTGCTCGACTGGCACCACCCGCACTGCGTCATCGACAATCGCATCGGCCCCTATCGCGGCAAGACGGATGAGGAGCGCGCCGCCCTGAACAAGGGCCGCAAGATGGGCCTCTACGCCGAGTACATGCGCAACCAGGTCACCGAGCTGCTGACCCAGTACGGGGATATCGATGTGCTTTGGTTCGACTATTCCTACCCCCCGGCCGACAAGGACAAGCAGGGCGACTTCACGCTCGGAAAGGGCCGCCTGGCCTGGGAATCGGAAACGCTCTACAAGCTTGTGCGCAAGCTGCGCCCCGACATCATCGTGGACGACCGGCTCGACCTGCCCGGCGCCTGGGACATCAAGACGCCCGAGCAATGCCAGCCCCGCGAATGGGTGACGCTGGAGGGGCAGAAGGTCGTCTGGGAAGCCTGCCAGACCTTCAGCGGCTCCTGGGGCTACCACCGCGACGAATCGAGCTGGCGCAGCGTCGACGAGCTGGTGCGCACGCTCGTCGATTGCGTGAGCAAGGGCGGCAACCTGCTCATGAACGTCGGGCCGACCGGCCGCGGCGAGTTCGACGCCCGGGCGCTCGACCGCCTGCAGGGCATCGGCGAGTGGATGAAGCGGCACAGCCGCTCCATCTACGGCTGCACGGCCGCTCCGGCCGACATTCCGGTGCCGGAGCATTGCCGGCTGACGTGGAATCCCGGGACGAAGCGCCTCTATGTCCACCTGTTCGCCTGGCCCTTCGGCCACCTCCACCTCGACAACCTGGCCGACCGGGTCG
>CAIKKV010000707.1 GCA_903828035.1 uncultured bacterium | reverse complement strand
CCGGAAGACATCCAGCGTGATCTTCCACTCCCCCTCGCCCCGCCAGTCGAGGCTCAGGCCGCCGGGCAGGGGCTTTTCGGCAAAGTGCTTCTGCTGGTTGAGCACGGCATAGGCCGGCCCGCGCCCCGCCATTTCGGCCGTCACATACACCACGCGCTCCAGGTTCTTATGGAAGATCGTCTTCTCGACCGACCCGCTTTCGAAGCTTCCCAGCTCGCCCAGTTGAACCGCGCGCCCGCTTCGCCCCTTCACGACAATGTTCTTCAGCAACGCGATATCGGACCGCTTGTCGCGCGGCAGCCGCAACACGATCGGCACCTCGTTCTGCTGCCCGGGATCGTGAAGCGTGCCTCCGGGCATCCCCTGCAGCGCAAGGGCGAGCGTCTGGGTGATATCCTCCGCGGAAATCCCGTTCAGGCCGGCCTTCTCGCGATCCACGCGGAAGAAGAACTCCGCCTGGTCGGCCTCGACGGTGTCATCCGCATCCACGACGCCCGGCTCCTTCTCAAGCCAGCCCTTGACCACTCCGGCGGCCGCGATCAGATCCTTGTAGTCGTGATGGGGCTGTCCCCGAATCTCGGCCACCACCGTCGAAAGAACGGGCGGGCCCGGCGGAATTTCAACCAGCTTGACGAGCGCGTTCCGGCGCCGGGCAATGGCGTCCACCTCGTTCCGGATGCGAAGGATAATGGAATGGCTGTCCATTATCCGCTTGCTGCGATGAAGCAGGTTCACCCGGATGTCGGCCACGTGGGGCCCCTGCCGCAAATAATAGTGGCGCACGAGCCCGTTGAAGTCCATGGGCGACCCGGCGCCCACCAGGGAGGTGAAGTCGGTCACCTCGGGCAGCGTGCGAAGATAGTCCTCCAGCTCGCGCACCACGGCATCCGTGGTTTCCAGCGTGGCCGATTCGGGCATGTCCACAAGCATCTGGAACTCGTTCTTGTTGTCGAAAGGCAGCATCTTGAGCGGAACCCCGCCGGTCTTTACCAGCATCAGCGAGAGGACAAACAGCACGCCGGTTCCGGCCAGCAGCAGCACGCCGTTGCGGCGGGAATCCGCGAACGGTCGCATGGCTTTGCTGTAGATCCGGTATCCCATCGTTCGCTTGACGTCGAACTCCTCGACGACCGCGTCGGTCTTTTCGCGCAGCAGCTTGTCGGAAACCCAGGGCGTGATGGCGAACGACACCAGCATCGACGCCAGCATGGCCAGCGGCACGTTGAGCGCCATGGGGCGCATATAGGGGCCCATCATGCCCGTGATGAAAAACAGCGGCAGAAACGCGGCGATCACGGCCAGCGTCGCCAGGATCACGGGCGGCATCACCTCGTTCATGGCCATCGAGATGGCCTTCAGGCGCGGATACTTCTTCATCGAAAGATGGCGGTAAATGTTTTCCACCGCCACGATGGGATCATCCACCAGCAGCCCAAGCGCCAGGATGAGCGCGAACAGCGTCACGCGGTTGATCGTGTAACCCGCGAGATAATTCACCAGGAGCGTCAAGGAATAGGTAATCGGAATGGCCAGCGCCACGATCAGGCTCACCCGCCAGGTCATGGTGACGGCGATCAGCACGATGACGGTGATGATGGCCTCAACCAGGCTCTCGACGAGGCCGTTGACCTTGTCATTCGCGGTTTCGCCGTAGTCGCGCGTCACGCGGGTTTGCATCTCATCCGGAATGATCTTCCCGCGCATCGCGCCCAGGGCGGATTCGACTTCGCGGGAAACCCAGACCGCATTGCTGCCCTTCTTCTTCGCGACGGCGATCGTGACCGCGGGCAGGGACGCGCCGCCCGCGAGGTGCGCCGCCTCCGCTCCGGCGGCCGGCCCGAAGCCGATCCGGCTATAGCTCTGCTGCTCCGCCGGCCCGTCCTCTACCCGCGCCACATCGCGCAGGTACACAGGGCGGTCCGCATGGATCCCCACCATGAGGTTGCGAACCTCGTCGCCGTTCCTTAAAAAGGGGCCCGCCTCGACGCGCACGGAGGCGTTGCCCTGGTCAAACCCGCCGCTTTCCCCCTTGGCGTTGGAAACCTTCAGCGCGCCCGCCACTTCCATCGGCGAGAGCCCGTAGGCCGAAAGGCGCTCCATGTCCAGGTACACATGAAGCTGGCGGCTTCGGCCGCCGTGAATCGTGATGTTGCCGGTGTTGGGAATGGTCTGAAGCCGGCCGACCACCTCTTCGGCAACGCGATAAAGCGCATGCTCGTCGTACCGGTCGCTGTAAAGCGCCACGTTCACGATCGGCACATCGTCAATCTCGATCGGCTTCACCACCCAGCCGGCGATGCCGGGCGTCGTTTTGTCGATATTCTGGAAGATCTTGTTGTAGAGCTTGATCAGGCTCTTCTCGCGATCCTGCCCGACCGTGAACCGCACCGTGACAACCGCCATGCCGGGGCGGGACATGGAATAGACATACTCCACGCCGTCGATCTGGTAGAGCATCCGCTCGAGCCGGGACGAAACCAGCCGCTCGACCTCCTGGGCGGAGCCGCCCGGATAGGACACCATCACATCCGCCAGCGGAACCACGATCTGCGGCTCCTCCTCGCGCGGGGTGAGGAACAGCGCGGCCGCCCCGGCGACCAGGGAGATGATGATCAGCAGGACGGCCAGGTTTCCCTTGAGGAAAGCCTCGATCACCCCGCCCACCATGGAATGTTTGGGTTCGCTCTCCATGGCCTAGTTCCCCTTCGCCGGGTTCACGAGAACCGCGTCGCCAGCGGCAAGCCCCGCCAGCACCTCGACCCGATCGCCGGTGCGCAGGCCCGTCCGCACGGCGCGCCGGATCGCGCGCCCGTCCTGAACCACCTGGGCCATTTCGATCTGGCCGACCGAATAAACGGCCGTGGCAGGAATCATGAACGCCTCGCGGGCGTCGTCCGCCACCCACAGGCGCCCGAAGGTGCCGGGCAACACCTGCCCGCCGATCCCCTCGATGTGCACCTTCACCAGCTGGGTGCGGCTCAGCGGATCGATCTCGCTGACGATCTGGCGCACCTGGCCCTCATACCGCCCGGCCGGCCGATCGAGGGTAACCTCCACCTTCTGGCCGATCGGCAGCTTGTCCAGGAGCCGGACGGGAACCGGGACCTCCAGCTGCATGTTCAGCGGATCATAAACGGCCAGCAGCGTCTGCCCCGGGTTGGCCAGATCGCCGGGCTCGACGCGGCGGTCGGTGACGAACCCGTTCAGCGGGGAGTCGACCCTCGCATAGGTCAGCATGACCTTCGCGCGATCCAGCTGGGCGCGGGACACCTCGAAAAGCGATCGGGCGGCGGTCAGGGACTGCTCGGTGGCGGACTGGGCTTCAAACAGCCGCCGGGTCCGGTTCAGCTCCGTTTCCGCCTGCTTGAACTGCGCCTCCGCCGCCGACACCTGTTCGCGGATTTCACGATCATCAAGCGTCGCCAGCGGCTGGCCGTTTGTGACCGCGCTTCCCGCGGACACGAAAATTTCCTTCACGTACGCCGACATCCGCGCGCTGAGGTTGACGCGCCGCTCGGACGAGACGGTGCCCACCACATCCACGCGCGGCGAGAGGGATTCGGCTTTGACCGTGAACGCGTCGGCGCCTTTGGGAACCTCCACGCCGGGTTTGACTTCCACGCGGCCCGCTTCGACACGGGCGCGGCCCGCGCCCACGCTCCACACGATCACCCCGGCCAGGACAATCAGCCCCGCCGCCGTCTTCAGATAGCCCTGCTGTTTTTCAGTCACGGAATCGACTCCCCGTTAATATTTTTTGCGTATTGTTTCACCAGCGTCCCCCGCGCGCGCTCCAGGTTCGACAGCGCGGTCAGGCAGTCATAAAGCGCGGCCACGTTCCGGGTGCGTGTTCCGGAGAGGCCCACCTGCGCGGTCAGCAGCTCCGGAATATCGGCCGCGCCCAGCTTGTATTTTTCCCGTGTGATGCGGAGCGCCTCCTCGGCATTCTCGATGCTCTTGCGCGCCACCGCCAGCCGGTCCCAGGCTTCGCCGGCCTGAAGGGAAGCGGACACGAGGTCCAGCTTGAGGTTATTCGCAGCCTTGTCCACGTCGTCCCGGGCGGCCCGCTCCTGCGCTTCGGCGTTCGCCACGCCGGCGCTTCTCTGGAAGCCGTCGAAAAGTGTCACCTCGGCCTGCACGCCCACCATGTAACTCTGCTCAAACTCGGAGGCGCCGCCGCTGTTCCAATCCATGGACCCGAATCCGTTCACGACGGGCGCATACTGCCTCCGGGCTTTCTGCACGCCCGCATTCCGGACAATCGCCATCTGCTCGGCGGCCAGATATTCGGGCCGCTCGCGGACAACAGCCGGATCTGTCACCGCCTCGGGCCTTGCGGCCAGCAGCTCCATCTTCACGGGCATGTCGTTCGTGCCGGCGAGGTCGGCGCCGATCGCGGTGTTCAATGCGGCCAGGGAGAGCGCCACGCCGTTGCGCGACCGGATCAGCTCGTCGTTGGCCTGGGCCAGCTGCACGTCGAGGTTCAGCACGTCCGTCTTCACGGCTCCGCCGGCGGCCAGCCGCTCGCGGGCCACGCGAAGGCTCTCTTCCAGCGTCTGGACCGTCTCCTCCCGCACGGCGGTAAACGCCTCGGCCTGCAGCACGGCGTAATACCCCCGGGTCACCTGGTGGATCAATTCGTTCTGAAGACCCCGCAGCACCAGCTGTGAGATTTCGGAGCCTTCGCGCGCCATGCGCGTGTCCAGTTCGCGCCGGCCGAAGTCAAACAGCCGGTATTGCAGCCCGAGGCTGAGGGCAAGATTGTCGGTGTCCTCAGGATTGTTGAAGTCGGACTGCAGCGAGGCGCTCCGCTGGTTCAGCTGCATCATGAACGCCTGCGGCGGGTTATCCGTCCGGGCGTAGGCGGCGGAGGCGCCCAGCCGCGGATAATAGGCGGACTGCGCCTCCCGGAGCGACGCCTGAGCGGCCTTCACCCGCTCCGAGGCGGCGCGGACATCGGGATTCTGGCGAAGCGCGGCGGCAATGCAGGCGTCCAGCGTCACGGCCTGCGCGCTGGCAACCAGCAACAAAACACCCAAAACCGGCAGAAGCCGGCTCCATCCCGTCATTCGTTTCATCCCGTTCAATCCTTTCACTTCCCACAGCCACAGTCGCTGCCACAGCCGCCGGCGGCGGAAGGCACGCCGCAGCGCCGGAGAATGATCTCCAGCGGACAAAAGCCGGTGAACGCCGACTGGAACAGGTTCAAGCCCACAAAGCCGGTGAAGAAAAACCAGCCGGGATGCACCCAGTAGCCCAGCGACACGCTGGTAACCACAAAAACGCCCGCCACCATCCGCACAACTCGTTCCGTTGTCATCATCATTTCTCCTATCAATGAAATCCCCGGCCGATCAAGGCCCCCATGACCACACCCCAGATCGTGCTGATCCAGGGGTTGCTGGTGATCGGACACGTTCCGGTCGAGCAGCCCACGAAGCGGTAAAGGGCAAAGCCGCCCAGCCCGCCCACCACTCCCCCAATCAGCATTCGCGTCATCATGGCCGCCTCCTTCTTTAAGGATTAGACCCGCGAACGATCAAAAAGTTACAGGAAATCGTCTCCTCAGCTCTTTTTCTTCCAATTCTTGCGGAGAACCTCATGCAGGCGATCCCGGAATTGGATGGGCAATTCGCAAGGCTCGTCCTTCTTGTAAAGCGTGATGGTCTTCCGGACATTGTCCACCACCACACGGCAGGGGTTGCAGCCAGCCAGGTGG
>CAIKKV010000706.1 GCA_903828035.1 uncultured bacterium | reverse complement strand
GAGCCCCTCAGGGCGCCAAAGCGCCCGTCAGGCCGGGCCGAAACGGCGCAACCCGCACACGCAACCCGCCCGGACGGCCGCTTCTCCACCGCTTATCAGCGGCGGCTACCACCACGCAAACAGCGAATAGCGAATCAAATCTTGGAGAGCTCCAGATCGTCCCGCTCCTTGAGCCCGATCAGGCTAAGGATGCGGTCCAGATCGTCGGGCGAATAGAAATCGACCTCGATCCGGCCCTTGGACGTCTTCCCGTCGGCCATCTTCCGGGCCGCCACCAGCCGCACGCTGGTTCCAAAATGACGGTGCAGCAGGTCCGACAGATGCGCCAGATGAGTGGCCGGCACGTTCGGCTCCAGCACCACAGGGACCTTCTTCGGCTTGCCCGTCCGGCTCAGCAGGCGCTCCAGCTCGCGCACCGACAGCCCCTCCTTCACCGTCTGCAGGGCCAGCATCCGCTGCCGCTCCTCGTCGGCCACGCCCAGCAGCACCTTGCCATGCCCCGGCGACAGCCGCTTCTCCGCCAGCATCTGCCGCACCGGCGCCGCCAGGTTGAGCAGCCGCATCGTGTTGGCCACCGACGCCCGCGCCTTGCCCGTGCGCGTGGCGATCTGGTCCTGCGTCAGCGAAAACTTCTCGGCCAGCGCGCGGTAGGCCTCCGCCTCTTCCACCACGTTCAGATCCTCGCGCTGCACGTTCTCGATCACGGCCACCTCGAGCGCATCCTCGTCGGCCGCCTCCATGACGATCACCGGCACGTCGGGCAGCCCCGCGGCCATCGAGGCGCGCCACCGGCGCTCGCCCGCGATCAGCTCGTACTTGCTCCCCACCCGCCGCACCAGCAGCGGCTGCAGCACGCCCCGCTCCTTGACCGAGGCCGCCAGCTCCTCCAGCGCCTCGGGCGCAAAGGTGCGCCGCGGCTGCCAGGGGCTGGGCGTCACCTGCGACACCGGCACACGCATCACGCCCCTGTCGCGCGCCGCGGGAGCGGCGCCCTTGCCCGGCGCTTCGGCCGCGGCATTCCCCGCCGGAGCGGCCGAGGGATTGCGGATCAGCGCGTTCAAACCCCGGCCCAAGCCTCGCTTCGGTGCATTCATCGGCGGCCTCCTACGGATATTGTCCCGGACCGCTCATGCCCGTATTCTCGGGCAGGCCGAACAGGATGTTCATGTTTTGCAGGGCGTTGCCGGCCTGCCCCTTCATCAAATTGTCGATGTGGCTCACCACCCGCAGGCGGCGCGTGCGCTCGTCCACGTCCACGATCAGGTTGCAGAAGTTGCTGCCCCGCACGTGCGCGGTGCCCACGCCCGACTGGCGGTCGCAGATCCGCACAAACCCGTTGCTCCCGTGATAGGCCCGGTAGGCCTCCTGCACGTCGGCCGGCGTGATGCCGGCGGCCAGGGTTCCATAGAGGCAGGACATGATGCCGCGGCAAACCGGAACGACCTGCGCCGTGAAGGTCACCTGGATCGGCCGCCCCGCCAGCCGGCCCAGCTCCCGCTCCACCTCCATGACGTGCTGGTGCCCCGTCAGCCGGTAAGCGGTCATGTTGTCGTACCGCGCCGGATAGTGGTGGATGGCCGAGGCCTTCTTGCCCGCGCCGGAGACACCGGTCTTGCAGTCGCAGATCACGCTCTCCAGGTCCACCAGCTTGGACTGGACCGCCGGGGCCAGCCCCAGCAGGCAGCTCACGGCGAAGCAGCCGGGGTTGCCCAGCAGCCGCGTTCCCTTGCCATACTCCTTGCGCCGCAGCTCCGGCAGCCCGTAGAGGCTCTGCGTGAGCAGGTCAGGTGCCTGGTGAACGGGATCGCGCCCGATGCGGCGGGCGTACTCGGCGTAGTCCTCCACCGAGTTAAAGCGGAAGTCGCCGCTGTAGTCGATGACCTTGGCGCCCTTCGCCAGCTCGGCGCGGGCCTGGACCATGCCGACGCCGTCCGGCGTGGAGAAAAACACGACATCCGCCGGCTCCTGGGCCGCCGGATCGTCGGGCTTGAGGATCATCAGGTCGCAGAAGCCCTGCAGATGGGGGTAGAGCTTGCTCATCGGCATGCCGGTCTCGGTGGCCGCCACCAGGCAGGTCAGCTTCGCCTCGGGATGGCGCAGCAGCAGCTCCGTGATGCCCACGCCCCCGTAGCCGCCCGCGCCCACAACTTTAGCCTTGATCATCGTCTTCCCCTTCGTGCCGCGGAGGCGGCGGTTTGTGCAGCGTCGTCAGGTAGGAGAGAATCCCCCTCGCCACGCCCGAGGCAACCCGGTCCCGGTACACCCGGCTGATCAGCAGCGACTCCTCGCCGGAGTTGGTCAGGAACCCGATCTCCACCAGCACCCCGGGAACCGGCGAGTTCTTGATCACGGCGAACCGCGCCCGCTTCACGCCCCGGTCATCGGCGCCGGTGTAGTCTAGCAGGTTCCGCTGGATCGCATAGGCCAGCCTCACGTTCAGCACGCCGCTGTAGTTGCCGGGATACACCCGCTCGTCTTCCTTCCCGCCCGCCGTGGCCGAATAGCCGGGCGAGGCGGTCACGAACGTCTCGATTCCATTCACGGCCGGGTTGACCGTGGCGTTGGCGTGGACGGCGACGAACGCATCGGGCCGCACTTTGCGGGTCGCCTCGATCCGCTCGTTCAGGCTCATCGACCGGTTGGCGTCCCGGGTGTAGCGCACGCTCACCCCGCGGCTTTCCAGCAGCTTGCCGATCCGGCGGACCACATCCATCGTCACGCGCGACTCCTCCAGCCCGCGCCGGCTGATGGCGCCCTTGTCCGCCCCGCCGTGGCCGGGGTCCAGCAGCACCAGGTCCGCCGCCTTCCGGTTCCGGAGGGGAATCGAAATCCAGGTGAACCCGACGCCCTCGGCCCAATCGACCTTGTCGATGAACCAGCTCGGACCCTCATGGGCCACCGCCCCGTTCAGGTAAACGCCCACGCCGTCGAACTCGATTCGCCGGCTGTTCGCTTTCACCACGATCGTGTGGAACCGGTTGCTGAACACGGAAGAGCCCTCGGTGAGGGTCGTTTCCTTCAGGCCCAGCGCGGCCAGCCGGGGCGCCAGGGGAACCCGCTCGGCGCCGGCCGCCGCGGCCAGCAGAAGAAGGCCGGCCGCCGCCGCGAACACCCATCCCCCCCTTTTTCGCTTCCACCCTGCGTACATATTGTCCTTTATTTTCCCTCAAAAAACTATTATTTTAACTGGTTATCAAAGAACGTCAAAAGTTTTCGCAAGGATGAGCGTCATGGAACTCACGCAAGAACCGGTTTCCGTTAAAACTCGCGACCTGGTCAACAAGGGCTTTGCCGCCCTCGAGCGCGGCAATATGGACTACGCGATCGACATGCTGGCGACCGCGTTGCTCCAGGAGCCCGGCTGCCTCAGGACCCGCAAATACCTGCGCGCGGCGCAAATCAAGAAATTCCACGCCGCCCCCTCGAACCACACGATCAACCTGGTCTCGCTCCTCCCGCAGTTCGTCCAGGCCAACCTGCTCCTCTACCAGGCCGGCAAGGCCGAGGAGGCGCTGGGCATCGTCGAGAAGCTGATGCGCCGCGACCCGCTCAACATGGCCTTCGTCAACCTGTTCGTCAAGGCCGCCGAGCAGGCGGGCTGCCCCGACCTCGCCGTGCTGACCCTCCAGCAGGTCCGGGAGTTCTACCCCCAGAACCTCATCCTCCTGCAGAAGCTCGGCGAGCTCTACCTCAAGACCAGCCAGCCCCGGCTGGCCCGCGAGATCTTCGAGAAGCTGGCCGAGGAAAAGCCGAACGACATGAGCATCCTCAAGGACCTCAAGGACTCCATGGCCCTCGACAGCATGAGCAAGGACGGCTGGACCGCCGGCGGCAAGGACAAGGACGCCTACCGCAAGATGCTGCGCGACGAGAACAAGTCCGTCATCCTCGAGCAGACCGACAAGGCCACCAAGACCGAGGCCGACGTGACGGCCCTCATCGCCGACACGCTCGAGAAGGTGGCCAAGGAGCCGGCCAACATCAACTACCGGCGCCACCTCTCCAACCTCTACCTCAACATCCGCGAGTTCGACAAGGCCATCGACTCCCTGGAGGCGGCCCAAAACACCCCCTCCGGCCGCGATCCGCAGGTCGACGCCGCCATCGCCGCCGCCAAGATCGCCAAGCTCGAGCACGAGGCGTCCGAGATGGAAGCCGCCGGGGACGCCGCCGGCGCGGCCGCCAGGCGGGAAGCGAAAGGCGCTTTCCTGTTCGAGAATCTCCGCGAGCGCGTCACCCGCTATCCCAACGACCTGGGCCTGCGCTACGAGTACGGCGTGGCCCTGTTCAACCGGCAGGACACGAACGAGGCCATCCAGCAGTTCCAGATGGCCCAGCGCAACCCGGCCGAGCGGGTCCGCTCGCTCTACTACATCGGGCAGTGCTTCCAGGTCAAAAAGCAGTTCGACATGGCCATCGACCAGCTCACCCGCGCGGCGGCCGAAATCCCGACCATGACGGACCTGCGCAAGGACATCATCTACAACCTGGCGAACCTGTACGAGCAGACGGGGAACAAGGCCAAGGCCCTCGAGCAGTACAAGATCATCTACCAGGTAGACTTCGGCTACAAGGACGTCGCACAGAAAATCGAACAGGGCTACGCCTCATGAATCCCGTCAACCTCCTGATCATCGGAGCGGGCGGCCGCGGAGCCGGCTACGCCACCTTCGCCAAGAAGCATCCCGACCGCGCCCGCATCGCCGGCGTGGCCGAGCCGCGCGACTTCCACCGCACGCGCCTGGTGGCCGAGTACGGCATCCCCGAGGGCAACGTCTACACCGACTGGCGCCAGGCCGCCTCCCGCCCCCGCTTCGCCGACGCCGTGCTGATCTGCACGCAGGACGCGATGCACGTGGAGCCCGCCGTGGCCTTCGCCAAGCTGGGCTACCACATCCTGCTGGAAAAGCCCATGGCGCCCGATGCCGCCGGCTGCCGCACCATCACCGAGGCCGTCCGCAAGGCCGGCGTGATGTTCGCCGTCTGCCACGTCATGCGCTACACCGCCTACACGGTCAAGCTCCGCGAGCTGCTCGACAAGAAGGTGATCGGCGATCTCGTCAGCCTCCAACTCCTGGAGCCGGTCGGCTACTGGCACCAGGCCCACTCCTTCGTCCGCGGGGAATGGCGCAACACCGCCCTCTCCTCGCCCATGCTGCTGGCCAAGTCCTGCCACGACCTCGACTGGATCCGCCATATCATGGGCGTGCCCTGCGAAGAGGTGTCGTCCTTCGGCTCCCTCTTCCACTTCCGGGCCGACCAGAAGCCGGCCGGCGCCGCGGCGCGCTGCCTCGACTGCCCCGCGGAGCCCGGCTGCCCCTACTCCGCCAAGCGCATCTACCTGAGCCGCTTCGCCAAGGGAAACCTGAGCTGGCCCGTCAACGTGGTGGACCCCGAGCCCACCGAGGCCGGCATCCTGGAGGCGCTCCGCACCGGGCCCTACGGCCGCTGCGTGTACGCCTGCGACAATGACGTGGTGGATCACCAGGTGGTCAGCTTCCGCTTCCAGGGCGGCCGCTCCGGCGTCTTCACCATGACGGCCTTCACGCCGTCCGGCCACCGGCAGGTCCGCCTTTTCGGCACGCGCGGCGAGATCACCGGCGATGGCGAGAAAATCAGGATCTACGATTTCCTGACCGAGCAGACCACCACGATTGACACGGCCGTCTCCGACTCCTCCATCCTCGGCGGACACGGCGGCGGCGACTACGGCCTGATGGACAGCTTCATCTCCGCCATCGCGCAGAACATGCCGTCGCTCATTCTCTCGGGCCCCGGGGAATCCCTCGAGTCCCACCTCATGGTCTTCGCCGCCGAGAAGGCCCGGCTGAAGAACCAGGTTGTCTCCGTCCAAAGCCTTTAACCGACCCGGAAGGACCCGATGTCCCTCGATCCCGTTCAATTGCTGGCCGAACTCGTCGCCTGCCCCAGCTCCAACCCGAGGCGGGCGCCGCCTTCGGCCGAGTATCCCGGCGAAGCCGGCATGGTCCGGATCCTCGAAAGGGTCCTGAAGGGTCTGGGCGCGACGGTCCGGATCGAGCCGGTGCTGCCGGGGCGCGACAACCTGCTGGCCACCTTCGCCGGACGCGACCCCTCGCGCACGCTCCTGCTGAACGCCCATACCGACACCGTGCCGCAGGATGGCATGACCATCCCGCCCTTCACGCCGGCGATCCGCGACGGCCGCCTGTACGGGCGCGGCTCCTGCGACACCAAGGGCAGCCTGGCCGCCATGATCGCCGCCCTGGCGCGGCGGATCGAATCGGGCGAAGGCTTCCCCATCAACGTCTGCTTCGCCGCCACCTGCAACGAGGAGGCGGGCGCCGACGGCGCCAAGGCGCTCATGCGGGCGCATCCGGGCGAGTTCGCCGCCGCCATCGCCGGCGAGCCGACCGGCCTGGAAATCGTCCATGTGCACAAGGGCGCGCTTCGCTTCGCCATCGAAGCCCTCGGCCTGCCGGCCCACTCTTCCGTGCCCGAGCGGGGCGCCAGCGCCATCCTGGCCATGACCGAGGTTATCCGCCGGATCGAGGGCCCCTACCGCCAGGAGCTGGCGGGCCGCACCCATCCCCTCGTGGATGCGCCGCGGGTCTCGGTGGGGCTTATCCAGGGCGGCACGCAGGTCAACATCGTGGCCGACCGATGCGTCATCGAGATCGACCGCCGGACCATTCCGGGCGAGACGGAGGCGTCGGTGCAGGCGGAGTTCGAGGCCATCCTCAAAGCGGTCCGCGGCGTCACGGACCCCCGCGTCACCTTCACCTGCAGGCCCACGGAGGAGTATCCGCCCCTCCAGGAGCCGGCGGACGGCCCGCTAGGGCGCCTGGCCGGCGAAGCCTGCCGCCACGTGCTGGGCAAAGCCGTGTTCTCAGCGGCGCCCTATGCCACCGATGCCGGCGTCTTCAACAGCCTCGGGCTTTCGTCCGTGGTGCTGGGGCCGGGCTCCCTCAAGCAGGCTCACACGCAGGATGAGTTCATCGAGCTGGCCGCCGTCCTTCAGGCCGTGGACGTGTATGCAACCCTGATCGGCCTGTCGGGCCGGTACCTGTCCAAGGGGGCGGCATGATCGACTCCATCGTCGGCAATCTGTCCCTGTCCAAGAACGGGTTCATCCTGCTGCTGCGCCCCCGCCAGCCGGGCTTGAGCCGCATGCTGCCGATCCTCATCGGCGTGGCCGAGGCGCAGTCCATCGCCCTGGCCCTGGCCCGCAAACGGACCCCGCGGCCCATGACCCACGACCTGATGAAAGGGCTGCTCGACACGTTCGGCGCCACGCTGGTGCGGGTAGAAATCGTGCGCTTCGAGGGCAAAACGTATTACGCGCAGCTCCTGCTCAACCGGGGAGAGGAGACGCTGGAGGCGGTCGATGCGCGGCCCAGCGACGCCGTGGCCTTGGCACTCCGTTGCAACGCCCCGATCTGGGTGGCCGAGGAGGTCTACAAGAAAGGCGGCGTGGAAGTGCCCTCGGAGGCTGGCTCCGCGCCCGCCCTCCCCCATCCCGTGCCGGACCCCCGCAAGCAGCTTGAAGAAGAGATGAAAAAGGCCATCCAGGAAGAGCGCTACGAAGACGCCGCGCGCATCCGGGACCAGCTCAAGCAGTGGGATTCCCACTAGGGCCAGGCAAAAGCGAAACGGTCATCGCTTGCCTCATCCGGCAAGCTGTGATAAAATCACTATTTATCAAGGACGGATCCGCCATGAAAATCCCGCTTCACGGAATGAGCCACCGTACCGATGGCCAGCAGGAAAACAAATTTTCCGAAGCCGAGATCCAGGCCTGCAAACTCGGCGACTGGGAAGCCAAGCATCGCATGGTCCGGGCCTTCACGCCGCTCCTCACCAACCTGGCCCACAAGCGGGCGCCCGATGGCCGCCCGGAGAAAATCAACGCCCTCATGGAAGCCGGCAAAGCCGGGCTCATCAAAGCGTGCCGCAAATACTCCTCCGAAGTCGGCGCCGCCAAGTTCCAGCTCTTCGCCCTCAACTTCATCGAGGACTCCATGGACTCCGTCGACAGCGGCCTCTTTGCTCGCCTGAAACGCCTCTTCGGAGCCGGCTGATCCACCCGTGATTTTCACCCCCGACAGCCTTCCCGCCCCGCTCGTGCCCGCCGCGCTCTTCGGCCGGACGGCTCCCGTGGAAGTGGACCTGGGCTGCGGCAAGGGCCGCTTCCTCCTGGCACACGCGGCCGCGCATCCCGGCATTGACTTCATGGGCACCGACATCCAGGTGGGCCGCCTCCAGAAGATCCGCCGGCGGGCCGAGAGCGCCGGCCTCACGAACATCCGCCTCCTGCACGCCGACACCGCCTACACGCTGGAATACCTGCTGCCCCGCGAATCCGTGAGCCGCTTCTACCTGTACTTCCCAGACCCCTGGCCCAAGCGGAAGCACCACCGCCGCCGGATCGTCCAGCCCGCCTTCATGGCCCTGGTGCACCGGACCTTGCAGCGGGACGGCGAGTTCCACATCGCCACCGATCACGAGGATTACTTCCGGCACATCCACAAAATCGTCTCCGTGGATCCCCGCTTCACCCGCATCGAGCCCTTCGAACCCTCCGACGACGAGAAAACCGACTTCGAGGTGCTCTTCACGGCCAATGGCATGAAAACCTATCGCTACTCCTGCGCAAAGACCGACGCCGGCGGCTAGT
>CAIKKV010000705.1 GCA_903828035.1 uncultured bacterium | reverse complement strand
TGACCGCCCTCACCACCATCCTCGGCCTCCTCCCGCTCGCCCTGGGGCTGGGCGAGGGCGGCGAAGCCCAGGCCCCGCTCGCCCGCGCCGTCATCGGCGGCCTGACCAGCTCGACGCTGATCACGCTGCTGGTCATCCCCGTGGCTTATTCCTTTTTCGAAGAAGGCATCCGTCGGAAATCATCCCATGTTTAACCTCCTCCCCCTCCTCCTGGCCGCCACCGCGGCCACCAACGGCCCCGCCCTCCGGCTGGAGGACGCCGTGCTCATGGCCCTCCAGAACAACCGCGAGCTCGAGGTCCAGCGCCTCCAGCCCGCCATCGTCAAAACCGCCGAGCAGGTGGAGCGGGCCGCCTTCGACCCGGTCCTGAGCGGCGCCGCGGCCACCACCCGCGATTCCGGATCGAATGAAACAACCGTGACGGCCGCTTCGCTGGCCGCCTCCCAGCAGCTGCCCACCGGCACGCGGCTGGAGGCGGAGGTCGCCGGCTCGCGCCAGCGGGAGGCCGCGCCGGGCCCGGAGGCCGCGGGCGCCGCCCTCACCCTCACCCAGTCGCTGCTCCAGGGCCGCCCCCTGGCCGCCAACCTGGCCTCGCTCCGGCAGGCCCGCCTCGACACCGCCATTTCCGAATACGAGCTGAGGGGCTTCGCCGAGTCGCTCGTGGCGGAGGTGGAAATCGAGTATTGGAACAACGTGCTGGCCCGGCGCCGGCTGGTGATCGACGAGGAGGCCCTCCGGGTCACCGAGCGGCAGCTGGAGGAGATCGACCACCGCATCCGCGTGGGCGGCCTTCCCGAAACCGAGCGGGCCTCCGCCCAGGCCGAGGTGGCCCTCCGCCACGAGGCGCTCATCAACGCCCGCAGCGCGGTGGATCTTTCGGCCCTCCGGCTCCGGCGGCTCATCGAGCCGGCCGCCCTCGCCGCCGGCGGCCTCAACCCCGCGCCGGCGACCGAGCCCAGCGAGCCCGCCGGCGAGCTCGAGCCCCTGGCCGTTCACGTGCAGGCCGCCCTTCGGCTCCGGCCCGACCTGAACCAGGCGCGGCTCCAGGTGCGGCGCGGGGACCTGGAGCTCGTCAAAACCCGGAACGGCCTCCTGCCGCGGCTCGACCTGTTCGTGCGGCTGGGCGACACGGGCTATGCCCGCTCCTTCGACGGAGCCGTGAACGACATCGACGGCCACGATCCGGAATACAGCGTCGGCGTGAAGTTCACCTTCCCGCCGGTCAACCGGGAAGCCCGCGCCTTGCAGCGGCGCGCGGAGCTGACTCGGGAACAGGCGGAGTCGGCCCTGGAAAACATGCAGGACCTCGTTCGCGTGGATGTGGAATCGGCGTACATTGAAGTGCTGCGGACCCGGGAACAGATGTCGGCCACCGCCACCACCCGCCAATTCCAGGAGGAAAAGCTGCGCGCCGAGCAGGTCAAGTTCCGCGTCGGCCGCTCCACCAGCCTGCTGGTGGCCCAGGCCCAGCAGGACCTGGTCAACAGCCAGGTGGCCGAGGTGCTCTCGAGAATCGCCCGGCTCCAGAGCCTGATCCGCCTCTACCGGCTTGAAGGCACCCTCCTGGAGCGCCGCGGCCTTCAGGCCCCCGGCCGGGAAAACTCGGTCAGCCTGTAAGTTTCATGTCATTGACTGAGCATCCGCATCACCACCCGGCCCGCGATCCCCAGCGACTCCGCCGACAATTTGTCGACCGTGTCTTCGGCCGTGTGCCAGTACCGGTTGTCGCCAGCCCCTTCGCCGTAGGTGAAATCGATCAGGTCCACCGCCGGCATGCCGGCCTCCAAAAAGGGCACGTGGTCATCCAGCACGTCTCCATCCAAGAGAAAGAAATGGCCGCGCACCCCCTCGTCCTCGGCCGCCCGAAAGACCGCCAGCATCAGCTCTCTGGTTCCATTCCGGGGAAGCGTCACGCGCAGGTCGCGGTCGCCAATCATGTCCAGGAGAATGACCGCCTTCACCCGCCCCGCGGCGCCGTTCGCCACAAGCTGCCCCGCCCGCCGGCGGCTGCCATGCAAGCCGTCCTGCGGCCCGTACGAAACCCGGCACTCCTCCCCGTCCACGAATAAGAACTCGATCTCCGGCCCGCCCTGCCGCGCCTTCAGCAGCCGGGCCAGCTCCAGCAGCACGCCCGTGCTGGAGCCGGAATCGTTGGCGCCCGCGAAATCCGGTGAAATGCCCGACTTCGTGTCATAGTGCGACACCAGAATCACCGTCCCAGTCGTTGTCCCCGGCAGCCTTCCCATGACATTCCGGAAGGTCTGGGTGCCCTCCGGCGTGGCCTCCCGGAACTCATCCACCCGCACCGCAAGCCCCGCCGCGCGCAGCCGGCCCGCCAGGTAGTCCGCCGCCCGGGCCGCGCCCGGCGTGCCCGCCACCCGGGGCCCCAGCGCCGTGAAATCGGCCGCCTCCTTCAACGCCCGCTCGCCGCTGAAAGGGGCCGGGGCCGGCGGGCTCGCGGCAGGCCGAGCCGGCTTTCCGCAGCCAAGGGCGGCCGCCAGCGCGACGCTCACGACAACAAGGCGGCAACGGGTCATGTCAATCCTTCCCTACGACGGGGGTGGCCGCCGCGTCCATGGGATTCAGGCGCACGGCCAGCGAAAACAGGTACGGAAAATGATCCTTCAGGTAGGCCACATACATCACCCATTCCGTGACGAGCAGGCTGTAGGCGCGGCGGGCGTCCGCCGCCAGGTGCCGGAGATCGGAATCGGGGATGGCGGACAGATCGGACCGGTTCGCCAGCTCCTCGGCCAGGTGCAGCACGGCCCGGAGCAGATCGCTGAACTCCTCGTGCTGGGACAGGTTCGGATTTTCCAGCAGCCGGATCAGGAAATCGGCCCGGGCCGTCAGCAGGGCCCTCAGCTCGGCCAGCTCCTCCCGGCTGGGGGCAAGCTCCGCGCTGTGGCGGGCGGCCTGGGCGCGGGCCTTCCGCTCGTCAAAGGACGGGCCCCAGGCCTCCGGCCGGCCGAAGGCGGCCTGTAATTCGCCGACCGCCGGATCCCAGGCGGCAAAACGGCCCAGCAGCGAGGTGCCGAGGGTGCTGAAAAAGGCGCCGATCAGCATGTTCAGCTTGTCCATCCGGAGCGCCCGGTCCCGGTACGACAGGAGCCGGTCGACAAAAACCGTCACCACCAGGACCGAAAGCGGCAGGAAGGCCAGGCTGGTCAGCGCCCACAGCCAGATATGCCGCAAGTCGTGAAAGCAGGCGAACAGGAGTCCATAGAGCCCAACGGAGGCGCCAATCAGCACGGCCGCCACGCGGAGCTCCCATATAAAGCGGGTTTGTTTAGCCATCCCGCTATCATAGGCCCACCGCCCGCGCCCGCACAACTTGTTTTCCTTTCCCTTCCCTTTCGTCTTCCGT
>CAIKKV010000704.1 GCA_903828035.1 uncultured bacterium | reverse complement strand
GGTACTTTGACATTATTATGCGCCAGCATGAAAGTGGGAAGCAGATGCGAACCGATAAACACGAGCGGGCGGGAAGGCTGGAACCCGGAGTGCTTCGGGGCATTCACCTGGATTTCAAGTATCACTGCCCGAACAAGGCCTATTTGCGCGACTGGGTGAAGAGGCTTCCCGGCTTCGGCATCAATGCGCTGCTGATCGAGTACGAGGATGCCTTTCCCTTCCGGCAATACCCCTTCCTTGCGGGTCCGGACGCCTTTTCCCCCGATGAGCTGCGGGAGTTTCTGGCTGCCGCGCGCGGCGCCGGCCTGACGGTGATTCCGCTGGTCCAGACCTTTGGCCATCTTGAGTTTGCGCTGGCCCACAACGAGCTGGCTTCCCTCCGCGAAAAGCCGGAGATCCTCTCCAAGATTTGTGTTCAGAATCCCAGGGCCGTCCAGTTTGTCAGGGACCTGTTGTCGGAAGTGCTCGCCTACCACCAGGAAGACCCGTATGTGCACCTGGGCGCGGATGAGGTGGGCAACACCGGCTGGTGCGAGGCGTGCGGGAAGCGGATCGCGGAGGTCGGCCCCGTGCGGATGTGGGCCGACCACGAAAGGCCCTTGCTGGAGTGGGTCCTCGCCCAGGGGAAGCGCCCGATCGTCTGGGACGATGTCTTCTGGAAGGATCTCAAGTCCGTCGGGACCGTGGGCCTGCCCCGGGGGACGATCCTGCACGCCTGGGGCTACAACACCACCTCCCTGACTCCGTCGAACGCCGATCCGGGCGACCCGGAGTTTGGCGGCCCCGGCGGCGTGTTGAAGCAGGTTGAGTCGTACCGCGAGGCGGGCTTCGACAGCGTCGCGGGCCCGTGCCTCAACTGGGGCGTGCTTTTCCCGCGCCACACGCACTGCCTCATGAACACGCAGGTCTGGGCGAAGAAGATGCGGGCGGCCGGCATGCTGGGCCTGCTGAACACCTCGTGGGCGGTGTTCCATATTCCGCAGCAGATGCTGAACCTGTACGTGGCGGCCACCGGCGAGCTCTGCGCCGATCCCGATGCCGCCCTGGATGAACGCTGGCAGGAGCAGTGGCTGGAGCGCGAGTTCGGCGGCCGGGCCACGGGAGTCCCCGTGGCGCTGGAGGTCCTGGGGGCCGCGTGGGAAATTCCCACCCCCGACTACGGGCGCCCCTTTACGCCGGTGGGATATGGGTACATGAATATGGTGTTCCATTATCCGGGCCGGCAAAAGGATCGCAATTCCCGGGGCGCCTATCCGGCCGACTGGGATGAAATTGATTTCGCTGCCCTGTACCGGAAAGGCGTTGAGGAGTGCCGGAAGTCTCCGGAGCGGGAGGCGATTCTCACGACGCTCGACGGGAAGCTGGCGGCCTATCCCCCGGCGGTCGGGGCGATCAAGGCCCTGGCGGCCGGGGCCACGCGCCAGCGGGACGAGGCCGCGATGATGGCCGCCTTTGCGGAGCTGAAGCTCGGCAGCCTCCGGGTCTTCGCCCATCTGATGCGCGGGGACGCCTTGGCCGAAACCCTTCTACGTGAACTGGCGGGGCTGGAGGAGCCGTTGAGGAAAGCCATGGCCCGGGCCTGGGAGCCGGTTGGCCGGGCGCGGATGTGGCGGGCTTTCTATGAGCCCCTGGTTCGGGTGTTGCAGGAAGAGGAACAGCGGTGACAATGGCTGAGCAACCCTCAACGCGTTATGACGAAGCCATTCCGGCCGGCTACAAGCTCCTGGCCTGGGAAGGGGTGGGGCTTTATGTGCCCCAGCGCTGGGAGATTGGCCGCCACGAAGGCGATCACCGGCGCGGCCTGTTCCGCGTCGACGACGAAACGCGCGTGGTCATCCAGGCGCGCTGGTGGACGGCCGACCGGCCGGTCCCGATCGACGACCTGGTCCGCCGCCATGCGGGGACGGTGCAGGGCCGGAAGCCGGGTCCGCCGCCCCGTTTCAAGCGGATGGAGGGGCTGGGGCTGACGCCGCTGGAGGATGAGCGGGCGGTGGCCTTTGAGGCGGATATCGACAGCGAGCGGACTGCGGCGGATCGCGAGGTCCTGGTGGTCTGGCAGAAGCGGTCCGCCGGCAGGGTTCTTCTGCTGCGGTTCCTCATCGAGCGCGGACAACCCGCGAAGGGGTGCATTCGCGCCATGCTGTCGGGGCTCCGGATGCAGGGCGCGGCGGAGGAGCGGGACTTTGCCGCCCTGGATTTTGCCGTTCGCTGTCCCCCCGGTTATGTCTTGGACAGGGGGCTTCTGAAAGCGGGCGTCTGCTACCTGGAGTTCCGGAAGGGACGACGATTCCTAGCCTTGCGCCGGTTCAGCGCGGCGAATGCCGTCATGGGCGTCGAGACGCCCGATGCCGCCGACCTGGAGCGCTGGTGCCGCAAGGCGTACGCCTCGGAGTTCCACGACATGCGCTATGCGGTTGAGCGGACCACGGACCCGGCGGGCCGCCTTCTGCTGCGCTTGACCGGCCACCGGCGCTGGCTGGCCCCGATCGAGATGCGGTGGCTGATTCCCCGGCACCGGCGGCTTCCCCGGCGAATCGACATCATCTGGGATCCCGCGGCGAACAAGATCTATGGCGTCGAGCTACGCCGGCCGTCTGCGGACCTGGAGCCGTCGGTGGCGGCTTTCGAGCGGAGCGCCCGCATGACGCTGGGTCCGGAGCCGGGGCGGGGCGGGCCCGCTGGGGAAGCGGACGCCGGCGCAG
>CAIKKV010000703.1 GCA_903828035.1 uncultured bacterium | reverse complement strand
GCCCAGAGCGGCCTGGCGGTGAAAACCCCCTCGAGTGCCGTGGACGATGCCATGATTGCGGCGGCCCGGAAACGGGTCGCCACGCCCGCCGCTCCGGCGGCGCCCGCGGCCAAGGCCCCTGCCGCTCCGGCGGCTCCGGTCGCCAAGCCGGCAGCCAAGCCTGCGGCGGCGCATAAGCCTGCGGCGGCGCCGAAAACGCCTCACGCCAAGCCTGTTGCGGCCCCGGCGGAACCGGCTGCCCCCGTGGAAGCGGTCGTGACGCCTCCCGTCGCGCCTCCCGCCCCTGTCGTCGAACCGACTCTCCCTGTCGCGCCGCCTCCGGCCCCGGCTCCGGTTGAACCTCCGCCGCCCGCCGCGCCCGCGGCCAAGCCTCCGGTGCGCATGGCACCGGGTTATCCGGTCCCTCCGGCCGCCCCTGTCAAACCGCCTATTCGCATGGCGCCGGGCTATCCCTTGCCCGGCACCCAGGCGCCGGCTCCGAAGCCGCCGGTGCGTATGGCCCCCGGGTTCACCCCCAAGCCGCCCCCGCCTCCGCGGCCGGCTCATCCGAACGCCTCTCCGCGGCAAATGCCGTCCCCGGCGGCCCCCCGGCATCCGAACGCCTCCCCGAGGCAGACGCCTCCGCCGCGTCCCGCGCATCCGCAGGCCAGCTCGGTAGCCACCCCGCACCCGCGTCCGGCCATGTCGCCGGCGAGTGCGGCCCCGGTCGCGCCGCCGCCGGCCCAGCCCCTCGCGCCCCCCAAGCCTGTTGTCCCCGCCGTGCCCGCCGGGCCCCAGAAGACGATCACGCTCAAGGCGGTGACCTCCGTCAAGGAACTGGCCGAGCTGCTGGGCGTGAAGCCCAATCTCCTGATCGCCGAGCTGATGAAGATGAACATCCTGGCGTCCATCAACGAGCGGCTGGACATCAAGATCGCCCAGCAGGTGGCCGAGCGGCATGGCCTGCTCGTCGAGCGGGAGAAGAAGCCCGAGCACACCGCGGTGCCGATGCACAAGCAGGAGATCAAGGAGGACGCGGACAAGCCCGAAGACCTCCAGCCTCGCCCGCCGATCGTCACCGTGCTGGGCCACGTCGATCATGGCAAAACGTCCCTGCTCGACCGGATCCGCAAAACCAATGTCACCAAGGGTGAATCGGGCGGCATCACGCAGCATATCGGCGCCTCCACGGTGCAGATGAAGAGCGGCCAGGCCATCACCTTCCTCGACACCCCCGGCCATGCCGCCTTCACCGCCATGCGCGCCCGGGGCGCGAACCTGACGGACATCGCGGTGATCGTGGTGGCGGCGGATGACGGCATCATGCCGCAGACGCTGGAAGCCATCAAGCACGCCCAGGCGGCCAAGGTGCCGATGATCATCGCCGTCAACAAGATCGATTTGCCCTCCGCGAACCTCGAGCAGGTCAAGCAGCAGCTGGCCGCGAACGGGCTGACCCCGGAAGACTGGGGCGGGGAAACGATTTGCTGCCCGGTCAGCGCCGTCACCGGCGAGGGCGTGGAGCACATGCTCGAGATGATCCTCCTGCAGGCCGAGATCATGGAGCTGAAGGCCAATCCGAAGCGCCGCGCCAAGGGCGTGGTGATCGAGGCCCAGCTGGAGCAGGGCATGGGCCCCACGGCCAACGTGCTCGTGCTGGCCGGCACCCTGAAGCTGGGCGACGCCGTCCTCGTCGGCGCGCACTGGGGCCGCATCCGCGCCCTGATCAACGACCGCGGGGAGCGCGTCAAGGAGGCCGGGCCCTCGACCCCTGTCAAATGCCTCGGCCTTTCGGGCGTGCCCGAAGCCGGCGGCGAGTTCGTCGTCTGCCAGGACGACAAGTTCGCCCGCGACCGCGCCGCCGAAAATGCGATACGCGTCAAGGACGAGCAGATGAACGCCCCGAAGAAGGTGTCCCTGGAGTCGCTCTACGAGGCCCTCCAGGAGCAGGGCCGGCTGGAGCTCAAGATCATCCTGAAGGCGGACGTGCAGGGATCGGTGGAAGCCGTCCTTCACGGGCTGGAGGGGATCAAGAGCGAGAAGGTCGTGCTGAACGTCATTTTGAGCGGCGCGGGAAATATCACGGCCAACGACGTGCTGCTCGCCAAGGCTTCGAGCGCCATCATCCTCCAGTTCCGCGTGGGCCGGGAGGCCAATGTGGCCCAGATGGCCAAGCACGAGGGCGTCGAGATCCGCCAGTACGAAATCATCTACGCCTTGATCGACGACGTGCGCGACGCCATGGCGGGCCTGCTGCCGCCGGACCTGGTGGAGCACGTGCTGGGCCACGCCGAGGTGC
>CAIKKV010000702.1 GCA_903828035.1 uncultured bacterium | reverse complement strand
TGATCACGGGCGGCCGGGTCATCATCGGCCGCAACGGCTTTGGCGGCGAGCTGGGCCACGTGCTCGTTCCCTATGCGGGCATTCCCGGCATCGAGGGACTCGTTCCCGCGTGCAACTGCGGCCGGACCGGCGACCTGGAGTCGCTCTGCTCGCTGACCGCCATCCGGCGCACGCTGCTCCCCTATTTCCTGGCCCGCCAGCCGGGTCACCCCCTGGCCGCAATCGGCGACATCGGGAAGGCCGCCAAGCTGGTGCGCGGAATGGCGGAGAAGGGGGACTCCCTGTGCCGCGACATCTTCCGCGTGCAGGCCCATGCGATGGGCCTCTTCTTCGACGAGATGATCAACGTCTTCGACCCCGAGGCGCTGATCGTGGGCGGCGGCGCCCTTGAAACCTCGAAGGAGTTCCAGCACTGGTTTATCGGCGCCATCCGGGCCGGCATGCCGGCGCAGCGCAAGGAGCAGTCCGACATTCCGATCCACGTGATGCCCAATGGCGACACGGCCGGCTCCCGCGGCGCGGCGCTCGATGCCGCCCGCCACCTGCGCGAATCCAGGCGCTGACACGCCAGGCGCGTTGAGCCGCGGCAAGTGAGCGGCAGCGAACGCGTCGAATGGCCCGCCATGAGCAAGTGCGCGGCAGCGAACGCGTCGAATGGCCCGCACTGCAGGGATTGAACCTACGACCTCTTGCGTGTGAAGAAGGCCAGACGGTTGTTCAAAAATGACTTCCCTTATCCAAATATCGCATTTACAACAGCTTACGACGACTGGCAAAAGACAATTATAGCGTCAAAAGCCTAGTGAAAGGCCATAAATTGGCCGCTAAATGGCGCTACCTTCATGCAAACCCAATCAGGAAATCAACAGGGCATGCAGGAATCGACATTTTCGGCCGCCCCCGAAGTCTCCGGTCAAGGCCAGGAAGAACCCCATCGGGCGCTCTCCCTGCGATGCTATTGTATCCCTTATTCTGCTCTGACAGGCGTGTCCTTGGCCTGACAGCCTATGACATAAAACGGGGAAAGAACAGACTTCGGAGCGGGGGTCGTTGTCATAACCCCTTGCAGTTCAAACAAAAAATCCCTGCAACCTTATGGATTACAGGGCTTTTGAAGGATGGTGGCGAGTCTAGGATTCGAACCTAGGAAGGCAAAGCCAGCAGATTTACAGTCTGCCCCGGTTGTCCACTTCGGTATCTCGCCAGAGAGTCAATGAAGATGAAAAGCCTACAAAATCAAGGCCGTGCTGTCAATTTGCATCTTACGCGGTTAACCTCCGACGCGGTCAGCCGCTTTCCCTCAACACTTTCACGGTTTCCCGCACCAAACGGTCGCCGCTTTCGGGACTGCTGAAAATCCCGCCGGCCGCCTCATAGCCGCCCTCGGCGGCGGCTTCGGCCGTGACCAGGTACCCGTCGTTTTCCCCGTTGGCATAGGCGATGACAAAGGTGTCGGGAAAGCCGCGCATGACCTCGAGGGCAAACTCCACAAACATCTCGCCCGGCCAGGCGACGAACGTCCAGGGCCCGATCCGGAGAACCTGGATTTCGGCCGGCATGCAGAGCGACGCGGCCTCCTCCAGCCGGCCGGCCGCAACAAAACGGGCCAGCTCCGTGCGCCGGGCCGCGCCGAACCAGTCGCACTCGGCCGTCCGCGTTTCGGCGCGGGGCATCCCCTCCCGCCTCATCCGCTCCAGCCGCTCCAGGGCCGCCCGCTCGGCCGCCTCGGCCTCTGCGACCGCCGGAAACCGCCGCCGGGGCAGCTCCACCCCCGCGCTCGCCATCTTCAGCTCCAGCCCGGTGCGGTAGTTCATGCCGGCCAGCGCCTTTTCAACCGACTTCCCCAGCAGCGTTCCCAGCCGCTCCGCCTCCTCGAACGTGTTGGCGCGCGTGACATGCCGGGGGCTTTGATTGCCGGCCGGCCCGCTGTGGTACAGCACGGGGCAGCCCGCGCCCACCACCGCCCGCTGAAGATACTGCCGGGTCAACCCGGGAAAATCGGCGCTATAGCGTGTGGAGTTCTCGTGAAGCACCGTCGGATGCATGCTGCAGACGATCATCAGCGCCAGGGGCTGATGGGTCGCCGCATCCCGCACGCTCAGCACGGGGACGTGCGGGTTCGAGGGGCCCGCGGGATTCCGCCGGTTCGTGCCCACGGCCGAACCGTCCGCCTCAGCCAGCCCCGCCTCGGCGGGCCGCGCAGTCCGGAAGGCCGCCACGGCCGCCTGCACGATCCCCTCCTCCACCCGGGCCAGGTATCCGGGATCCGGCCCGGGCGACAGGGGGCCGTCCTTGCGGTACGGCCGGTCCACCGTGAGCGGTCCGGAGTGCGTGTGCATGGCGGTGATCATGATCCGCTCCGGCGGCACACCGGTGGCCTCGGCAATCCGCCCGCGGGCCCGCTGAGTCAGCCCCTTGGAAACATAAATGATGTCGTTGGCGATCACCAGCGCCGGGCGCGCGCCGTCATCCAGGTAAAGGGCCGAGGAAAGAAGCGGGTCATGCACCCCGGTGCTGTTCCGCTCGACGTTCGGATAGCCGCACAGGAAGAGGCTCTTGCGGGGGGTGATATCGATCGACGCGGCGCCCGCCCTGAGAGGCGTCATGCTAAGACCCGAGCACGGCGCGCCGCATGGCCCGGATATGTTCGGGCCCGGTCCCGCAGCAGCCGCCCACGATATTGGCCCCGGCCTTGACCAGCAGGGGCGCCTTGTCCCCCATCTGGGCGGGGCTTTCCTTGAACACGGTCTTGCCGTTCTCCAGCACGGGCATGCCGGCGTTGGGCATGGCGAGCAGGAAGGCCCCGGGGGCGGCGGCCTTCATCCGGCGGATCACCTCGATCAAATGGTCCGGCCCGGTCCCGCAGTTGGCGCCCACCAGATGGGCGCCGGCCTTGAGCGACTCCTCCACCGCCCTTTCGGGCGTGACGCCCATCATGGTGGCATAGCCGCCATGGGGCTGCGGATCAAACGTGTAGCTCGCCGCCACCACCAGGCGCGTGTGGGCGCGGACGGCGCGGACGGCCACGCAGGCCTCCTCCACGCCGGTCATCGTCTCCACCACCACCATGTCGGCCCCGCCGGCCTCCAGCGCCACCGCCTGCTCGCGGAAGGCCTCGAAGAAGGCCTGCTCGGTCTCGTCGCCCAGCGGCTCCATGAACTCGCCTGTCGGGCCCATGCTTCCCAGCACGTACTGCGTGGCGCCGGCCACCTCGCGGGCCAACGCCGCGGCGGCCCGGTTGATTTCCGCCACCTTCGACTCCAGCCCGTAGTGGCGCAGCTTGTAGCGCGTGCCGCCGAAGCTGTTGCACTCGACCATGTCGCTGCCTGCCTTCCGGTAGGCCTGGTAGATCTCGCGGACGGCCTCGGGGTGCGTGAGGCACCACAGCTCGGGGCATTCGCCCGGCGTCAGGCCGCGCGCCTGGAGCAGGGTGCCCATGCCGCCGTCACAGAAAAGAATTTCGCCCGCCGCCAGCCGCTCCAGTACCGACTTCATGGTTTCACTCCTGCGTAATCGAACTATCTGTGCAATCAGCCTATC
>CAIKKV010000701.1 GCA_903828035.1 uncultured bacterium | reverse complement strand
GCCATCAGGGCCAGCGGGAAACAGACGGCCGTGAGGGCCATCAGATAGCCGCCGGAAACCAGGGCGTCCTGCCATGAGAGCACGCCGAACGTCATGACGCGCGCCAGGGCCACCAGATGGGTCAGCGGGAGGGTCCAGGCCACGGCCTGCGCCCAGCCCGGCAGCGTGTCGATCGGGAAGAAGGTGCCGCTGAACAGGAACATGGGCGTCAGGAGGAGGAAGATCGGGAGGTTGAACATATCGATATTCTTGACGACGCCGGTGAAGGCCATGCCGATGGACCCGAAACACAGTCCGCCGAGAAAAGCCAGCGGGAGGATGCCCAGGCTGTCGGGATAGCGGATCAGGCCGAACAGGCTCAGCACCGCCAGCATGACGGCGGCGGCCAGCAGGGATTTCGTGGCGCCCCAGAGGATTTCGCCGGTGATGATCTCCTCGACCGAGAGCGGCGTCGCCATGATGGCGTCGTAGGTCTTCTGGTAATACATCCTCACGAAAGAGGAGTAGGTGTTTTCAAAGAAGGCGTTGTACATGATGCTGGTGGCGATCAGGGCCGGCGCCATGAACATCACGTACGACACCGTTTCGCCGCGGTACTGCAATTCCGGGATCAGGGCGCGAAAGCCGACCCCGAACGCGGCCACGTACAGGATGGGTTCCAGCAACGGCACCAGGAAGCTGATATGCCAGGATTGGCGGTTCACAAGCCAGTCGCGCTTCCAGACGCGGAGACAGCGCCAGGTTAAGGAAAAAGTGGCCGGGGTCATTCGCGCAGCTCCCTTCCGGTCAGCTTGAGGAAAACGTCTTCCAGGGTACCCATCCGGAGGATGCAGTTATCCTGACAATACTGGCCCGTGATCTCGCGATACAGCGCCTCGTCATTCTTGCAGTAGATCAGCAGGCGATGGCCGAGATCCTCGATGTCCAGCTGGCGTGTTTTTACGAATTCCCGGAGCCCTTCACAGACTGGACTGCTCTCAATGACCTGGTGGCCGACATACTCGCCCACGAGATCGCGCGGGCGGCCCTCCACCAGGATCCGACCGCGGTCGATGATGATCAACCGGTCGCAGAGCTGGGCGGCCTCCTCCATGTAATGGGTGGTGAGCAGGATGGTGACCCCTCTCTTTTTCAGGCGGGCCAACTGCTCCCAGAGCTGCTGCCGCGACTGCGGGTCCAGGCCGGTCGTGGGCTCATCCAGAATGAGCAGCTCAGGTTCATTGATCAGGGCGCGGGCGAGTACCAGGCGGCGCATCAGGCCGCCGGAGAGTTCGCCGACGCGTGCTTTTTCACGGTGGCCCAGGCCGAAAAACTCCAGCAGTTCGGTGGCCCGTTTCCGGGCGACCGGCGCAGGGATGCCGAAGAAGGTGCCGAACACCTCCAGGTTCTGGCGCACGGACATTTCGGTGTCCAGGTTATTGTCCTGATGGCAGACCCCCAGCCGGGCGCGGATGGTCCGCCAGTCCGTGGTGACATTCCGGCCGAAAACGGTCAGGCTGCCGCCGCTCAGGGGTGAGAAGCCGTAGATCATCCGGATGGTGGAGG
>CAIKKV010000700.1 GCA_903828035.1 uncultured bacterium | reverse complement strand
TCCAGCATCCCGAGCTGCACCACCGGCTGGACATCGTCCTCGTGGACAGCCGGAATCCCTTCGGCAACGGGAACGTGCTGCCCCGGGGCGTCCTGCGCGAGCCCGTCTCCAACATCCGCCGGGCCAGCTTCATTCTCCTGACCAAGTGCGAGGACGGCGCCCCGCCGGAACTGGAAGCGCGCATCCGCGCCCTCAATCCGACGGCGGAGATCATTCCGTGCCGCCACCAGGCCCGGCACCTGCAGGATGTCTATTCCCCGGCCATCCGCCCCCTCGGCGAGCTGAAGGGCCTGCGCGTCATGGCGCTTTCGGGGATCGCCTCGCCGGAAGGCTTCGAGCGGGAGCTCGAGAGGCAGGGCGCCGTCCTGTCCAGCCGCGAACGCTTTGCCGACCATCACTGGTATTCCCGCGAAGAGCTCGGAGCCCTGATCGAAAAGGCCTGCGGGGACGGCGCCCAGGCCATCGTGACGACGGAAAAGGATGCGGTCCGCTTTCCGCCCCTCGACACCCGCGGCCTGCAGGTGTTGTACCTGCGGGTGGAAATCGAACTGTCCTCCGGAACAGGAACCCTGGATGAGTGCATCTCGCGCATCTGCTCCCTCCGCTGAACCCCTGGCGGCCGGCGCGACCCTCTGGGTGCGCGGCGTGAACTGGCTGGGCGACAGCGTGATGACCTTGCCCGCCCTGGCCGCCTTCAAGCAGGCCCATCCCGGCGTCCGCCTGGTCATGGGCTGCCGCCCCGCCCTGGCCGGGTTCTGGTCGCTGTGCCCCTGCGTGGATGCCGTTCAGGCGCTTCCGCCGGGGCTGGCGGGGGACTGGCAGGCCGCGGCCGAGCTCGGGCGGCGGAAGGCCCTGCGGGCCGTTGTGCTTCCCAACTCGTTCCGCTCCGCCTGGGTTCCCTTCCTGGCCCGCGTTCCGGAGCGGCTCGGTTTTCCGGGCCATGCGCGGCGCTTTCTGTTGACGCAAGCCGTTCATCCGCTATCCTATTCCGGTTCGGTTCATCAAGCGCTGGACTATTACGCCCTGTTCGGGATCAGCCCCGCCGCGGTGCCGCCGGCCCTGGACGGCCTGCTGCGGATTTCCGGGGAGGCGCTGGAGCGGATGACCGGGCGGCTGGGTCAGGCGGCGGAGGCGCGGTCCGGCTTTCCCGCGGGGGGGCCCTGGCTGGCGGTGGCTCCGGGCGCGGCGCGCGGCGGCTCCAAGCGGTGGCCGGCGGCTCATTTTGCGGCCGCGGCGGCGATCGCGGTCCGGGAGTCCGGCTGCGGAATCATCGTGTGCGGCACGGCGGCGGAGCGCGGGGCGGCGGCGGAGATCGCCGCGGCGGCTCCGCAGGCGACGGTCGACCTGACGGGGGAGACCAGCCTGGAAGAGCTGGCGGCGGTCTTCCGGCTGAGCCGGGCGGTCCTGTGCAATGATAGCGGCCCCATGCACCTGGCGGCCGCGGCCGGGGCGCCGGTGGCGGCCGTGTTCGGCCTGACGGATCCCGGGCGGACGGGCCCGCTGGGGCGGGGGCATGTGATCCTGAGGCCGGCCGGGGTGGCGGGGAAGGTGGACATCGCCCGGGAATCGGCCGAGGCGGCGGCGGCGCTGGAATCCATCCGGCCGGCCGAGGCGGCGGCGGCGGCCATGGGCCTTCTGGCGCTTTAACGAGGAGTGCGCGTGCGAGACAAGATTTCAGCCTGCATCACGGCCTGCGACGAGGAGCGCAATATCCGGCGCTGCCTGGAAAGCGTCAAGTGGGCGGATGAGATCGTGGTGGTCGACAGCTTCAGCAAGGACCGCACGGTGGAGATCTGCCGGGAATACACGGACCGGGTCTATCAGCACAAGTGGCTGGGCTACATCGGGCAGAAGAACCTGATCAAGGAGCTGGCCCACGGCCCCTGGCTCCTGTTCATCGACGCGGACGAGGAAGTGTCTCCCGCCCTTCTCGAGGAGATCAGGCGGGAGTTCGAGACGGGCTCCAACAAGCTGTTCGCGGGCTACATGTTTCCCCGCATGGTGTTCTACCTGGGGAAATGGATCCGCCACGGCGAGTGGTATCCGGACATCAAGCTCCGCCTGTTCTGCAAGGACAAGGGCACCTGCGCGGGGCACGAGCCGCACGACCGCACGACGGTGGATGGGGAGGTGAAGCTGCTGAAGGGGCACCTGCATCACTACACCTACGAGGACATCTACGACCAGATCAAGACCATGAACCAGTTTTCCACCATCGCGGCCCGGTCGATGCATGGCTCGGGCTATCCGTTTCTCTGGCGCGACCTGCTGCTCCGTCCGCTGTGGAGGCTTTTCAAGGCCCTGTTCCTGAAACGGGGCATCATGGACGGCATCCGCGGCATCATTATCGCCATGTGTTCCGGCTTCGGCGTGTTCATGAAATACGCCAAGCTGATGGAGCTGTATCTGGAATCCCAGCCCGACGACGGGGCAGGCGGGCGGAATGGCGAAAAAAAAGACACCACAAACCGTTGACATTACGGCTATTTTTTGACTATATAGTTGTTCGTTCGCGGAAGGTGAGCCTTCCGGATTTCTGTGGGGGATTAGCTCAGTTGGTAGAGCGCTTGAATGGCATTCAAGAGGCCAGGGGTTCGAATCCCCTATCCTCCACCACTTTTAGACGATCGTCGGGCCTTCGTCCGGCCCCTGAAAACGCTGAGGCCCCGGCATGAGTCGATTTTCAGTCAGTGTCATTGTGACGACCTATAACGCCCCCGAGACGCTCCGCCTGGTCCTGCTGGGCCTGCTTCGCCAGACCGTCCTGCCGGCCGAGGTGCTGGTGGCGGACGACGGCTCCGGCCGCGCGACCGGAGACATGCTGGAGCGGCTCGCGCCCGAGATGCCGTTTCCCCTCGTTCACGTCTGGCAGCCGCACGAGGGCTTCCGCGCCGCCCGGAGCCGTAACAACGCCATCGCCCGGGCCCGGGGCGACGTGCTGGCTTTCCTGGACCAGGACACCATTCCCCACGCGCGCTGGCTCGATATCCACACGGCGACGCTGGGCGCCCGCGAGGTGTCGCTGGGCGATGTAATCCCCCTGGACGCGGAAGAAGCCCGCCGGGTGACGGAGCCCGCCCTCCGGCAGGGGCGTTTTGAGCGGCTATTCTCCCTGCGTAACCGGGCCGGGCTGGCCTGGCTGCACGTGCGGTATGTGGTTTATGCCGCGCTTCGCCGGCAGGAGCTGGCGGTTAAATCCAAGCCGCGCCTGCGGTCGTCCAATTTCGCCATCCCGGCCGCGCAGATGCGCG
>CAIKKV010000699.1 GCA_903828035.1 uncultured bacterium | reverse complement strand
CAGATGCCCGCGTCGGCGCCGGGATTATATCGGACAGAGGTTTTGTATTGTACGAGGGCATTTTCGCTTACGACTTGGAATCCGTGGGCAAACCCCTCAGGAACAAATAGCAGGCGTGGTGTTTCGCTGGAGAGCAGGATGCTCAGCCACTGGCCGAACGTGGATGAGTCGGGACGCAGATCCACCACCACGTCGAAGATTTCCCCGCTCAGCACTTGAACCAGTTTGGCCTGGGCGTGCGGGTTTTTCTGAAAGTGAAGGCCGCGCAATACGCCTCGCCGGGACATTGATTGATTATCCTGAACGAATGGTCCCGGAATGCCGGCCGCCGTGAAATCGCTATCTTTATAGGTCTCCAGGAAGGCTCCTCGGGCGTCTGTGAAAACGCGGGGAACGATCAGGCGCACATCCGGAATAGACAGGGTTTGAAACTCGAAAGGCATGGCGCGGTCCTTTACAGGTTGGGATAATCAGCAAAAAACCGGTCGAGAGCTGTTTCCCAGTTTGGCATGGCCGGCAAGCCTAGCAGGCGCATCGCGCGTTTCTCCAGCCGGGAGTTGGCCGGCCGCGGCGCCGGGCGGGGATACTCGGTGGAGGCGCAGGGAATGACCGCTCGTTTTCCCGGCCGGTGTTTGAAAATGGCGCGGGCGAAATCGTACCAGGAGGCCTCTCCTTCACAAGAGGCGTGCATGAGGCCGGCCGCCGGCACGTCCAGGAGCCGGGCGATCAAGTCTGCCACGGCGTCCGCGGACGTGGGGTTTCCAACCTGGTCTGCCACCACCTTTAGCGGCGCGCCCTCGGTTGAGCCGAGTTTCAGCATCGTGTGCAGGAAACTGGGGCCTCCTGCGCCGTAGAGCCAGGCGATGCGGAGGATCAGGTGGTTGGGGCACAAACGCTCGATTGCTTCCTCGCCCGCGCGTTTGCTGGCGCCATAGACGGTGCTCGCCGAGGCCGCGTCCCATTCGTGATAGGGGCGGGGAAGACGACCGTCAAAGACATAGTCGGTTGAGAGGGCGATCAGTCGGGCTTTGTGGCGGAAACAGGCGGCGGCCACGTTTCCCGAACCCAGTGCGTTGACCTTGTATGCCATGTCGGGATTGGTTTCGCAGGCATCCACCGCGGTCATGGCGGCGGCATGAATCACCGTGTCCGGCTTGAAATCGCGGATCCTCCCGTCCATAGCGGCGGGCGAGGTAATGTCCGTTTCGGGAAGATCGACCACGGAAAGTTCGTGTGCGGCCAAGGTGCGGCACAGGGTGCGTCCCAGCATGCCTTTGCCGCCTGTGATCATGATTCGCATGAGGGGCTCCGATCGGGTCAGGACTCGTGAACCAGGCGTTCGATGTACTTGCCGTAGTCGGATTTCGCCAGGGCTTTTCCCAGTTCGGCGAGTTGAAGTTTGTCGATGAATCCCATCCGGTAGGCGACCTCTTCCAGGCATCCGATCTTGAGGCCGGTTCGGTCCTCAATGGCCTTGACGAACGCCGTGGCGTCCGCCAGCGATTGGTGGGTGCCGGTATCGAGCCAGGCGAAGCCGCGGCTCATGACCCGGACCTGGAGGGCACCGCGGTTCAGGTAGTGCGCGTTGATATCGGTGATTTCATACTCGCCCCGGGGGGAGGGCTTCAGCGAGGCGGCCACGTCGGCGACCGATGAGTCGTAGAAATAGAGTCCGACCACCGCATAGCTGGACTTGGGACGGGCTGGCTTCTCCTCGATGGAGACGGCTTTCCCTCCGCCGTCGAACTCCACAACCCCGTACCGCTCCGGATCGTTGACGCGGTAGCCGAAGACGGTGGCGCCGGGGGATTTTGAAACCTCCTGAAGCATGCGGGTCAGCCCATCGCCGTAAAATATGTTGTCCCCCAGGATCAGGCAGGCAGGATCGGTGCCGATAAAATCCCGACCCAGGACGAAGGCCTGCGCCAGGCCATTGGGCACCTCCTGCACCTTGTAGGAGATCGACAGGCCGAACCGGGAGCCGTCGCCGAACAGGTGTTGAAAGAGGGGCGTGGCTTCGGGCGTGGAAATGATCAGGATATCGCGGATGCCGGCCAGCATGAGTGTCGACAGCGGGTAGTAGATCATCGGCTTGTCATAGACCGGAAGCAGTTGCTTGCAGATGACCTGGGTGGCCGGGTAAAGGCGTGTTCCTGCTCCTCCGGCGAGGATGATTCCTTTGCGTCGCATGCATGGGCCTTTCAAAAAGAAGATCGTAGCTTGAAGCGGGAACGGGTTCAATGATAAACCTCGCTTATGATAAACCTCGCTTAAATCGGCTTCCTTTTCAACGCAGGGCGGACCTTGCGGAAAGACGGTTGCGCCATCCGCGGTTGTTGTTCCGGTAGTAAAGGAATCTCGACGAATAGTTGCGCTTGACGTATAGTCATGCAAGGTTTTCCGCTCAGAGAGAAGGCAACGAAGGAGCGGTTGATTTCGTCGCGCCAGGCGGGGTAACCGTAAGAGTTTTTTGCGGTATATGGCTTTACGGGAAGAATAGGCTTTAGTCTGGCCGAGGTGATGGGTAAAGGGGTGCTCACGAGAGTGCAGGTTCTAGCCGAGGATAAAGATCGATGAAAATCGCCGTTCTGACTTACTCGATTCCCGGCGTCACGTTTGAAACTTGTCCCCGTGGCACGTTTGCCTACATGCATTATCTCGCTCAATTCGGGCATGACGTGCGACACTTTGATCGATCAGCCTGCCGAAGACCGCTCTCCCTGTTAGGCGAATTAAAGCGGATGAACCCCGATGTTGTTTTGGCTCAGCATGCCGGAGCGATGCTGGCGGCATTGTGGCGGAAAACGGGGGCGCTGGCCTGTCCGGTGGTACACGCTTGGGACGACTACTATGACGAGCAGAGTCGGATTCCTTCCTGGATCATGCAACCACTCGAAACATTCAGCGTCAAAGGGGTGGATCAT
>CAIKKV010000698.1 GCA_903828035.1 uncultured bacterium | reverse complement strand
CCGGGCAGAGCGATCCCGTTTCTGGCAACAACACCATCGGCGACGGGTTCGCCAAAAAGGACATGAAGCTGAACCTCGCCTACGTGGATTACAGTTTCTTCGGCGACAACCCGAATGAAGTGCACGCCATCTTGGGAAAGATGAAGAACCCCTTCATTACGATGAATGACGATCTGGTCTGGGACCCGGACGCCACGCCGGAAGGAGTTGCTGGCAAGGGGCTGCTTGGTCTGGCAGACGGCAAGGTCTCGCTGCTCGCCAACGGCGGGTACCTGTGGATCCAGGAGCGGGCGGACAAGGCGGACGCCATGCTGTATGCCGGCCAGGCGGCCGTAAAGCTGCAGTTTGTGGACGAACTGGCCCTGACACTCGGAGGCTCGTACTACGGCTTCCAGAACCTGCAAGGGTCCGATGTCATGGACTGGGAGATGAAGAACGGCTCCTACGGAAACAGCACCATCAAAGGCACCATTGTCGGCGCCGTTACGAACAAAGCCTGGGCCACCGACTTCACGCCGGTCGTCTTGTTTGCCCAGCTCGACGCGTGGCTCGGGCGCGTGCCGGTTGCTGTCTTCGGGCAGGGATCGTCCAACGGCGATGCGGATGCGAACAAAAAAGCGCAGATGATCGGATTCTCCCTCGGCAAGGCCAAGAATCCCAAGACGGCAGAATGCGGCTACAGCTACGCGAAAGTGGAAAAGGATGCCGTCCTGGGATGCCTTACGGATTCCGACCGCTGGGGCGGCGGCACGGACGGCAAGGGCCACAAGATGTACGCGAAGTACCAGCTGATGAAGAATCTGCAAGTGGGTGCGACCTACTTCGTCGATCAGAAGGTGATCTCGGATGCAGCGAAGACCAAGGACTACGACCGCCTGCAAGTAGACCTTGTCGCCACGTTCTAGGCAGGCAGAAAGCGAGCGAAGCATGAACACGGTCCTCAACGCAAGTGGGTCAAGAAGCCTCTGCAACGGTCTTGATTGTGCCCGGAGGACCATCCTGGCCCTGCTGGACGCATGTCACGGCATGGACATTGCGGAGATCAGCCGACGGACGCGACTGAAGGAGGACCTTGTTCACGCCGCGCTTGAGGGGCTGGTCCTGCGCGGTGAGTTGGACTGCATTGAGCGGGTAGGGCAGAACGGGCAGGACGTGAGTTTTTACGCCCTGAACAGGCCGGAGGGGCATCCCTGGGACTACTGAGAAGATCATGAACATCAAAGAATATAGCATTCATGAACATGAGGCCGGGCATCAGGCGAGCGCCGTCCGCCGCATCCGGTGGACCTTGGCGCAGCGGCCGGCAATGCACATAGACGAGCTGTGCATGCGACTGGGACTAAAAGAGGATGGCGCAAGGGCGGCTTTACAGAGAATGCGCGACAGCGGGGAGGTCGAGCTCCTGCGGCCGGTCGACTGTCTGACCGGCGGGCACGATTTCTTCCGCCTCTGCGGGGGGGGAGCAAGTCGCAACGCATGCCGGGAAATAGGGCGCTCCGCGTGTGCAAACAAGCCGGACGACTACGTCCTGGCCGGCATTGTAGGCTGACGGCGTCGGGCCCAAACGCCCTGACGGACAGTGAGGCAACAGAAGGCTAACGACAAAAAGGAAGACGAAAATGAACGGACTGAAGAAGGCGGTGACAGGATTGGCGGCGCTGGCTACGGCGGCGGGCATTGCCCTGGCGGGCGACGCGAACAAGATCGTCGTGGATGGTTCCACGACCGTCGGGCCGATTGCGAAGGCGTTCGCGGAATACTACATGGGCAAGCACCCGGACGTGAGCATCACGGTCAGTGAGTCCGGAAGCGGGAACGGGGCCAAGAGCCTGATCAACGTGGCGTGCGACGTGGCGACCATGTCACGGCCCATGAAGAATTCAGAGAAGAAAGCGGCGCAGGACGCCGGCGTCCTGGCGATTGAGCACGTGGTGGCGATGGACGGCATCGCGATCGTGGTGCATCCGAGCAATCCCGTTGCAAAGCTGACGATCGAGCAGATCCGGGACATTTACACCGGCAAGATCAAGAACT
>CAIKKV010000697.1 GCA_903828035.1 uncultured bacterium | reverse complement strand
GTGGCTGGTGGGGCTGGAGGATCCGCGGCACCCGGGCGTGTGCTGGGGCGGGCTGGGGGTGACCCGGGAGGCGGTGACGACCTCGGGGGATTACATGAGGTTTTTCATGAAGGACGGCCGGCGGTTCGGGCACATTCTCGATCCGCGGACCGGATGGCCGGTGTCGAACGGCTGTCAGTCGGTGACGGTGGTGGCCCCGACCTGCACGGAGGCGGGCATTCTCTCCACGACCGCCTTCATCCTGGGGGCCGAGGAAGGGTGCCGGTTTATTCGCGCCTGGCACCAGGCGGAAGGCTGCCTGTGGCAAGGCGATCAACGCATGCAAACGGAAGGATTCGGACAATATGTGCAAACGACTCGTTAAAAGCGGCTTGATGGTGCTCGTGCTGGCGGCGGCGCAAGCGGTGTTCGGGGCGGAGGGATGGAAGGCGGGAAGCGCTCTTCCGGACCTGACGTCCTACGGGCTTGAGGGAACCGTTCCGGTGCTGAAGGGGAAAGTGGCCGTGCTGGATTTCTGGGCCTCCTGGTGCGGTCCGTGCCGGGCCTCGTTTCCCGTGCTGGAGTCGCTCCACGCCAAGTACAAGGATCAGGGCGTGGTGCTGGTGGGCGTGAATATGGATGCCGACGCCCGCAAGACGGCTGCCTTCCTGGCGGAGCATCCGGTGACGTTCGCCGTGGTGCGGGATGCGGGGCAGTCGCTGGCCAAGGCCGCGCAGATCCCGGCCATGCCCACGACGGTGATTGTCGGGAAAGACGGGATCATCCGGGAGGTCCACGCCGGGTTTTCGGTCAAGGACGGGTCGGCCACGTTATCGGCGGCCATTGAAAAGGCCTTGAAAGAAGGAAAATAACATGATCAGGAAAATGATTGTTCTGGGCATTCTTGCTGCCGCGGCCCTGACCGGCGCGGGCTGCGCCACGGTGGAGCCGTGGGAGCGGGGCCATCTGGCCGAATACAGCATGCGGGCGGATCGGGATCCGTTTGATGATTCGATGCAGGAGCACGTGTATTTCACCCGTGAGGCGGCGGCGGGCGGGCGTGGCGTCGGTGGCGGCGGCTGCGGCTGCAATTAAGGGGCGGCCGGGGCTCCGCAGGAGCGGCGAATCACGAGCTTGCCGCATATTTTGATTTCCGGCGCGGGGCCGGTCGCCGGCGCCTGGATGCCCTCGAGCAGCAGTCGGCCCGCTTCGCGGGCCATGCCTTCAAAATCCTGGGCCAGGGTTGTCAGGGGGCTGAAGGCATAGGCGCCGATCAGGGAGTTGTCGAACCCGGTGAGGGCGATATCCTGCGGCACGCGGACGCCGGCCTCGGCGCAGGCGGATAGCGCGCCGATGGCCCAATCGTCGTTGCTGAACAGAAGGGCTTCGGGCCGGCGGGGGGAGGCCAGCAGGCTTTCCATGGCGGCTTTGCCGTTGGCGTAAGGCGTCATCAGGTCGTTGGGCAGGCCCGCATAGTAGACGCTGGCTTCCTTTTCGGAGAGGCCGGCCTCGCGGATGACGGTTTGGAAGCCCTCCACGCGCTCGAGCGTTCCCCAATGCACCGTGGGGCAGGGTTTCGGCGGCAGGGTGGGGACGACCAGCCGCATGCGCCGGTGGCCAAGTCCCAGCATATGCCTCGTGAGCTGCTCCATGCCGTCGCGGGCATCGACCCGCACGAGGGGGACGCCGGGTAGCCGGACCCCGCCGAGCGCCACGACGGGAATGCCGTTGGCCTTGAACGTATTGAGCATATCAAGCGGAAAGATGGCAGGCGGATCGATAAGCAGCAGGCCTTCTACCCGGAGGTCCAGCATGGTGGAGCAGACGGTTTCGATGCCCCGGCCCTTCCACTCCGCATCGTTGGCCAGCAGCCGGTAGCCGGAGTTCAGGATGGCGCTGGCCGCCGCATACCCCTTCTGTACAGCCACCTGCAGCAAGCCGGCGTGCTGGATCATGCCCACGATGCCGCTGCGGCCCTGCCGGATGACCTGGGCATACCGGTTGGGCGTGTAACCCAGCGTCTTTGCCGCTTCCATCACCCGGTCGCGGGTCTGCGCATTGTAGCGCTGGGAGTTTCGATTCAGAATGTGTGAAACGGTACTGATCGAAAGTCCCGTTTGAGCGGCGATTTGGCGTAACGTAACCATATATAGTGTGGAATACTAATCCGTTGACCCTGTAAACGCAAGAGACTTGCAATGATCATAACGATGCGACAGAATATAACATTACTTTTGAAAGGGGCATTATGATTCGCAAGGGAAGCGTGCAGGATTGGCCGGTCGTGGGAGTCCGTATCAAGGCCGAGGGACGGGAATGGGCGTTTGACGGCATTGAGGGCAAACGCCGGACCCTCCGGAAGGACGGCTTCGTCTGGACCGCCGGCGGAGACGAGCAAGTGTCGTTCCGGTTCGCCCGGGAAGACGGGCGCCCCCTGGATGTGGAATCCGTCGAGGTCCGCTTCACCGTGCCCCTGGCCAATTTCTCGAAAATCATCCTGCCCGATGGCGGCCGCGAATATGTCTTCCGCGACAAGGCGGTGTTCCTCCGCTCGCAGGTCACCCTCGTCAGCGCTC
>CAIKKV010000696.1 GCA_903828035.1 uncultured bacterium | reverse complement strand
TCCTGCTGGCGCATGCGTCCCGCGTCAAGGTCATTCATGTCCATGGAATCATGATGGCCGCGGTCGGGCTGATCCTTGGCCGGCTGTTCGGGAAGCGGGTGGTGATGCAGACTCATGCCCTGTATGGTTTTCAGCCAGGCTCTCTTTATGCGCGATTCTGCGGTTCCCTGATCGGGAAAATGGATGCCGTTCTGACGCTTTGCGGGGAGTCGAAGCGGGAATTGGAACGGATCGGGGTTCCATCCGGAGTTCTTCGGGACTACCGGTATTGGGTCGATTTGGACACGTTCCAGCCCCGCAACCGGGCGCAGTCACGCCAGGAGCTAGGGTGGGTGGAATCGTTCACGGTCGTCTTTGTCGGCCGCCTCATACGGATAAAAGGCGCGGATGTGGTCTGTCAATTGGCGGCGCGGATGCCCCACATCCGGTTTGTCATCGTGGGGGATGGGCCGGACAAGGCGAGCGTGGTCGAGGCGGCCGCCCGTCTGGACAATCTAGTTTATGCCGGTCGGGCACTCAATGCCCAGTTGCCGGTCTATTACAGTGCTGCCGATGTGACGATCGTCCCCTCCCAGTATGCGGAGGGGTACGGCCGGGTCATTCCCGAATCGCTGGCCTGCGGCACGCCTGTTGTCGCCACGAACGCGGGGGGGATTCCGGACGCCATGGACGGGACGGTGGGGGTGTTGTGCGGCATGGGCGTTGCGGAGTACCAGGAGGCGCTTGCGCGCCTGAGCGGGAATCGCGACCTGTATGAAGGCTTGCGCCGGAACGCCCGCCCGTATGCATTGGCGCATAACGCCCCCGGTAACGCCAAGGTTATTTTTTCGCAATATCGAGTGAAGCAAGGGCAGTGAGTGATTTGCCACGACGTTTAACGTAGTCAAAGGAGGCCGGCATGCCGCAAGCATCTGTTTCAAATTATTATGATCGGCACTGGAAACGGCGCATGGAAAAGGAGCCGTGCCGGAAGGACGCCAGCTGGAAGGATCAGGGGGCGGTCCGGCTGCTGGTGAAGCACGGAACTTCTCTGGACTGCATTATGGATCTCGGCTGCGGCATCGGGCTGACACTCCAGTTTCTCGCCACCATTCCGGGCGTGAAGCGCTTTATCGGCATCGAGCCGAGTCCGCTGGCCGCGCAGGAGGCGCAGCGCCGTTTTCCGGCCGCGGAAATCCATGAGGCTTTCGCCGAAGATCTATCCATCGTTCCGGATGGGGCCTGCGATGCGGTCGTGGCACTGGCGGTGATGGAGCACATTTACGACACCCATCGCGTCGTGAACGAGATCAACCGTGTTTTGAAACCGGGCGGACTGGTGGCGATGTACACGACGGATTTCAATCTGCTGAAAAAGGTGCTGGTGGCCCTGTTTGCCTTTGAGAAATGCTTTGACGTGTGCGGCGGGCATATTCGTTTTTTTTCCCGCAAATCGCTGCGGGCCGTCATGGAGGAGCATGGTTTCGAGGTGGTCGCCCATGAGTGGGACCGGACGTATGCCGGCATCATGCCGCAGGGCCAGAACGCCCTGTTTCGCAAGGTCC
>CAIKKV010000695.1 GCA_903828035.1 uncultured bacterium | reverse complement strand
CTTTGCGGTCTCGGGCGCCAATTCGCTTTGGAATAATGGCGGGGGCGGGTTGAACCTCGTCAATGGCGGGGGCGGGCCCAGCACATCGAACTGGATCCGAGTGATTAACGGCGCAACGATGGTCAATGTGGGCACGATCAACCTGGCTACCGCCATTTCGATCGGCTCCTCAAACAACTATGTGTTGGTGGATGGGGGCACATTGCAGGCCGCCATGTTGACCTGTAGCAACGGGGCTCCCAATGGTGCGATCTTCACGGGCGCCTCTTCTGTGACGATCACCAATATTGTCCTGCCCAGCGCGGGGCAGGCAATGACCTTCAATGGCGGAACCTTGAATGTAATGAATAGCTTGATCAGCAATGGCATGCCCCAGGTGGTGGGTGATGGAACCCAGATCGCCGTGTTGAATCTCCTGCCGGGTGGAACCAATATCCTGGCTTATGGATTGACCATCACGAATGTCGCCAGCCTCACCGGATCCGGACTGATCGCCGCCACCAGCACCGTCTACGGCACCCTCAGCCCCGGCGGCACGGCCGGCGTCGGCACGATCACCAACAACGGCGATTTCGCCTTGCAGTCCGGCGCCACCACGAAGGTTGAGCTGAACGCCTACACCACGCCCGGTTCTGGCTGGGACCTGCTGACCGTCACCAACGGCACGCTCACGCTGAGCGGAACCTTGAACGTGCTGCTCATCGACGGTTTTTCGCCCACGAATACGCAGAGCTTTGTCATCATGACGAATCAGACGGCGAGCTCGACCATTGTCAATCAGGCCGCCTTTGGCAGCCAGGTGGCCGCCCGCGCCACGGAAGGCGGCAAGGTGTCGGGTTACTTCAATGTCTCCGTCAGCAGCCAGAGCGTGGTGCTGAATGGCTACACCTCAGCGAAAACAAGCCCGGGAACCTTTATCTTTATCCGGTAGTTCAGGGTGTCCTTTCGATGAGTGTAGTCTTACATTCCGAATCCCGGAGTCCGGATCCCTTGTACGGATGTAAGCCTGCCGGGCGTGACTCTTTTCAGAGCTCGTGCACCCTGCATCCCGTGGCCTGCATCCGGGCGGTCCCGGCTCGATCGGCGGTTATAGCCTGGGGCGCGCGTCTGAGCCGGTTTCAGGCGTCGGGGCCGGTGGTGTTGATCCCGGAGTCCGGGCGATGGGACCTGGTGCTTGATTTCGGGACCGAACTGGAAGGGGAATTGGAGCTTGTGGTTCGCGGCGGACCCTGCCGGTTGTATGCCGGATTCGGCGAGAGCCTTCCCGAAGCGGAAGGGTGGGGCCTCCCGACCACGCATCCCCAGCAGACCGTGGAGTGGGCAGTTTCGTCGGCGGCAGCCCGCCATCGCTTCGAGTCGCGCGGGTTCCGGTACGTCCGTCTCCAGGCGCAGGATGTGTCGAAGCGGATGACGTTGGAATCGGTGGCGGTTCACGCGGTGTTTGGATTCCGGGCGCGTAAGGGGGATTGGCTTTGTTCCGACCCCCGTTTCCAGCGAGCCTGGCAGACGTCGGTTTATACGGTCCGGCTCTGTGCGCGGGACAACCAGTAGTGGGATGGGATCAAGCGCGATCGGGTGGGGTGGTTTGGCGACGCCCGGATTTCCCAGGAGACGGCGGATGCGGTGTTTCATGATCCGCGCCCCGCGCAGGCGATGCTGGCGGCGCAACTGCCCGTGGACCGCTGGGTGACGGGCATTCCGGGTTTTTCCTTTGATGCGGTGGCGATGCTTCGGCAGCAGATTCTCGTTTACGGCGAAACGACGCCGGGCGTGCGGGATGCCTATTTGAGGGTGCGTGCCATGCTGGAGTGGGTCGCCCGCGCCCAGTGCAACCGCCAGGGGGTATT
>CAIKKV010000694.1 GCA_903828035.1 uncultured bacterium | reverse complement strand
GGCACGGCTGGCCGGCGAACCCTCGGTTGTCCTGGATACGGAGTTTGTCTGGGAGCGGACCTTCTATCCCATCCTGGGGCTGGTGCAGGTCGCCCTTGCCGATGGAACCTGCTATCTGATCGATACCGTTGCGGTGCCCGATCTTTCGCCGATGGCGGGAGTTTTGTCGGATCCCCATATCGAGAAAATCCTCCATGACGCCCCGCAAGATCTGATGATCCTCAACCGGGCCTCCGGGGCGCCCGCCCGCCATGTATTCGATACGCGCGTGGCGGCCGGTTTCGCCGGCATGGATAGCCAGATATCGCTTCAGAATCTGCTGGCACGCCTGATGCAGATTCATCTGCCAAAGGGGCATACCCGGACGGACTGGACGGCCCGCCCCTTGTCCCGGCATCAATTGGAATATGCGGTGGATGACGTGGTGCACATGACCCAGGCGACGGTCCTGTTGCGTGAAAAAGCCCGTCTCGCGGGCGTGGATGGCTGGCTAAGCCAGGAGTTGGAATCCTTTGACGCGGCAAATTATGAGGAGCGTGCGCCGGAGGAATCCTATCTTCGCATCACGTCCGCCCAATATCTGGCGCCGCAGAGTCTCGCGGTGTTAAAGGAATTGTGCACCTGGCGCGAGCGGATCGCGCGCGAGGTGGATCTGCCCCGCGGGTTTATTTCGACCGATCAGGAAGTCATGGAGCTGTCCCGGGTTCTGCCGGTTCAGGAGGCCGATTTCTCAAAGTGCAAGGACATTCATCCGCGCCTCACGAGCCGGCACGGCGCCGAGCTGCTGTCCGTCATCAAGCGCGGACTGGATGTTCCCCCGGAACAATGGCCGCCGCCGATCGTGAAAGCCGATGAAAAACAGGTCGGGAAGGACCGCGTGCGCGCCTTTCAGGAGCGGATCCGGATCAAGGCTGAAGCGAGGCATATCGACCCCCGGCTGGTTGCCTCCAAGGGCGAGGTGGTGCAGCTGCTGGCCGAAGGGGCGGCGGCTAAACCCGAAAATCACCGTCTGCTGCGCGGGTGGCGGGCGGAGCTGATGGGCGATTAGAAAAAGTTGATTTGATTTTGATTGCGGGAAAGATTCAGCGCGGCTTGGATTGAGCATAGGCCCGTCATGAACGGGTTGCGGGCGATGAACTCGCCCGGTTGAACCGGCTGACTCTCGCCTCGCGAAAACGAGCCGTAGCGATAAAACCGGCGCATGGAGGAGGAGGGGTCCGCGGTTTCGACCGTTTTTGACGCGGCCTCCAAAGCCGCTCGGAGAGGGAGGTTCATTTCATTCGGAAGCGTTAGCTTTTGCGCCTCGGACAATACGTTCCATAAGGCCCTCATATCGGTCATCCGCTCTTGCCGGATGCTGATATCCCGCTGGAGGGGGTCCATCCGCATCAGGCGCAACTGGATGGCATTCCAGTCTGAGGCGGGCAGCACGACATGGTCCATCAGGCCGTATATTTTCTCCCAGACATCCAGGTAATCCGGGTCCAGGGCCACCGCCTGCTGGTACAGATCGTAGGCGTCCCGATACCGTTGCTGCTCCTCGCGCAGCTGGCCCAGCAGGTAAAAGACGGCAGGCCGCACGGGGGTGTTGGTGGCCAGGCGGCTGAGGACAACCTCCGCGGCGCCCCGGCTTTGCTGGTTTTCAAATACGCCCATGCAGCCGAAGCAGAGGCTGGCCACCTGGCCGAACTGTTCGGGCATCCGCTCAAACGCGATCTGGTAATGCTTCCGGGCCTCCTCGGCATGGCCGGAGGCCTGCAGCCGTTCCGCCAGGCGCCATTGGATGCAGTAGGCGTCCGCGAAATAGGTTTCGGCTTCCGCGTAAAGTTTCAGGCTGCGGGCGGAAAGGTGCGACTCTTTCATCCGATCGCCTTCTTCGGCGATGCGGACCGACTTCACCACTTTGCGGAAGAACTCGGCGTCGTCCTTCTTGCCTTTCGCGTCCAGGACGTCCGCCAGCACCGCATAGCCCCGCACGCGGTCGCCGTCCGGCTCCTCGCCGTCCGTGGGATCGACTTTGAGCGCCTGGCGCGCGACGGTTTCGGCTTCATCCAATCTGCCGGCCTTGAGCAGCAGAACGGCCTTCCAGATCAGCGGGCGCTCCTCGAAGCGGTCCCGCGCGTACAGGCGATCAAGAAACGCCGGAATGTCATGCCCGGGGATATCGATGAGCACGGCGTAGGCGCTGTCGTCGCCGGGGCGTGCCGCGAGCGAGCTTAGGAGGACTTGCCAGGCCTCGTCATTCCGGCCGGCGGCATACAGGGCGCGGGCGGCGGGAACATAGAAGGGCTCGCTGGAGAGGTCTGTCAGGTTCGTGGCGCTGCCCCACCAGGGCGCGTTTTCAAAGAGGGCCAGCACATCGGCCGGACGGCCAGACTTGTCGTAGATCGTGACCAACGAACCCAATTGATCCGAAAGGTCAATCGGCTCCGTCGGGTTGCCGCTTTGAGTCGTTTTGGCTTTTCCGATGGCCGTCTGGATTGACTTTAAAACCCATTGCTCCCCATCGGCATACCGCTTCAGTTTCAGGAAGTCATCGCAAAAGCCGGGATCACTGTAATAGGACATGCCCTGTTCTGAACTTTTCAGCTCCGTCAATCGGAGTTGCGCGCGTTCATGGAGCGCCACCCCTTCGTCAAACCAATCGTTTCTTTCCAATGTCGCGCCGAGCTGGGCCCACTCGCGGCCCAGCTCCATCTTCTTTTCCTCAAGCTGGCTTTGGACCGATGGCATTTCAGTGGTGGCGGTGATCGTGGCGAGTCCCCGCCATATGGCGACCGCTTCGTCAATCCGGTCGAGGGCCAGCAAGGCGACGGCCCTGCCCAGCGAACTTCCGAACCGCTGCGCCGCATTCAAGTCCGGGCGGGCGGCCGTCTTGATCAGCAGCGCCAGGGCTTGATCGGACTGGCCCGCGATTGCGGACAGTTGCACATAAGCGCTCCAGAGAGGCAGCTCCGGCTTGGCCACTAACAACCGGCCCAGGAATTCCGCTAGTACGGGAATGGGTGCGTATTCCGAATTATGCTTCCAGGCGTTGTCGAAGGAACAGCGGGAAAAGTCTTCTTCCTTGAACGTCAGGGCTTCCTTGAGGGCTTCCTCGCCGCGGTTGAGGCGAAGGAGGCCGATCAGGTAGGCGAACCGGGCAGACTCGAAATCGTTCCGGAACTCGTAGCCGTTCCAGCGTCGAACGGGGTCGACCGCATTTGTTTTGCTGAAGGTGGATTTTTCCGCATCGTCTTCCTCCTCCTTCTGCGGCTCGCCGAATTGGGAGCGCATGGCTTCATAGAGGGCGACCCCGTCGGGGGAGGGGTCCACCAGTTTCCAGTGGGGGGAGGGAAGGCTTTTCACCTGCTTAAGCGCGAGCTTGCGGGCCAGCGCGGATGTCGCCTCGCCCGTGATGTCGATCCGCAGGCCCGGGACCGCCAGGGCTTTGCGAATCAGGACTGCCGTTTTTTCGGGGCCCGCCAGGGAGACGAGGTCGGGCATCCGGACCTGCGTCCGCGATTCGCCCTTTTCCGTTGTTTTACGGAACTCCTTTTCGAATTTGGTTACAGGATCCTCGGACTGGCCTTCCAGCGCCTGTGCCTGTTCTTCCAGCGTCCGCAGCACATCGCGGAAGTTTTCCCGGCTGTACCGGTTCAGGCTGCCGGTTTGTTTCCCGAGGTAGTTGAGGGCGGCG
>CAIKKV010000693.1 GCA_903828035.1 uncultured bacterium | reverse complement strand
GCACTGGCAGCCGCTATCCCGGGCGTTCTTGATGGCGCAAAAGGGAATCAGCGGGAGTGAGTCGCCGGCGCCCTATCGCCTGGTTAATTGTCTGTTGGTTGCCCTGGTTGGCATGGCCGCCTATGGGTTGATGCGGCAGGCGCCGCTGGGAATCCGGCGGATTCCGGCGTTTTTAGCGGCCCTGCTCCTGATCATGCATCCGATCGCGTCGGCCAGCGCCTATCGGATTTACGAGGGGCGCGACACCCTCCTGGCGCTGGTTTTTATCCTGGGAAGCGCGGCGTTGTACCTGCGGGGGGGGTGGGGCGGCGCGGTGGGGGCGGCCCTGATGTATGCGCTGGCGCTGGGAAGCTCCGAGCAGGCGATCTGGCTGCCGGTCGTCTTTGCCGTGACGGAGGCGGTGGGGCTGATCGCTGCTTTCGGGCGCGAGGATGAGGTGGAGACGTCGGGACCCGTGCGCCTGGAGATCGTTGCCGCGAAGCAGAAGCGAATCCGCGGAAAATGGGTGCGCGTGATCCCGACAGTGATCGTGCTGGCCCTGTATATGACCATGCGGGTGGCCTTGACGGGCCACGGGCTCACGCGCGAGGCCGTGGCGGGACGCATGCCGTTTTACGAGTGGGCGTATGCGTGGCAGACGCTGGCCGCGCCGGGACGGGCGCTTATGCATCAGCCGTCGCTTGCGGTCTGGCTGAAGGGCGGGCGGGTTTTTGCGGGCATGGGGCTGTTTGGCCTGCTGACGGCGATTGTGATCCTGGCGCTGCGTCATCCCGAGGCGACGCCAGCCGACCGGCGGCCGGTCGAGTTGAAGCGGCTGGCGTTCTGGGCGGCCTGGATGCTGGCCAGTTTCCCGGCGGTGGCCGGTATGTTTTTTGGCGGTCCGCTGTTCGATGAGGGGCGGGAGCTGGCATTTTCCTTGAGTGTATGGGCATTGCTGGCCGCCGCGGACTCCCGGTTTTGGCATGTGCCGTGGGTTCGTCGCGAGGGGGTGGTGATAGGCGCCGCCGCCATTTTGATACTGGCGGCATTCAGCCTGGGGCGGCGGGATTACTATCGGGATGACGGGACGTTTATCTCGCAGTGGGGCCGGGCCAATGGCGAGGCTTGGCGGGCTTACGCCGCGCGGGCGGAAGACTGGGAGGCGGAAGGGCGGCTGGTTTCGGCCGGACAGCAGGTGGATCGGGGGCTCATGTTGCGGCCGGAGTCCGTTGAACTGCTCACGCTCAGGGCGTCGATCGAGGAGAAGTCCGGGCGGCTGGAGGGGGCGCTGAAGGCTTACCAGGAGATGGCGGCGGCGAGTCCTGCAAATATGGCGTCCCGTATTCGTGTTGCGGATTTGTATTTTAAAATGGGGCGTATTCGGGAGGCGGGGGACCTGTTCAGGGCCCTGGCCGAGTCGATGCCTGAAAATGCGGAAATTAACGAGAAGCTGGAAGCCGTAAGAAAGGCTGAAGCAGTGCCGGGTTCGTGATCTGCGCCAGGCAGTGTGCAAGGGGCTGTCATTCCGAGCGAAGTCGAGGAATCTCATTCAGGTTTCGTGAAGTATTAGATCCCTCGACTACGCTCGGGATGACGGAATGGGTGCTCGGGATGACGGAATGGGTGCTTAGGATGACGGAATGGTTGCGTAAGGG
>CAIKKV010000692.1 GCA_903828035.1 uncultured bacterium | reverse complement strand
GAGGTGGGCAAGGTGATCGTGGGGCAGGCCGAGGTGCTGGACCAGATCCTGATGGTCCTGCTCGCCGGCGGCCACGGCCTGCTGGTGGGCATGCCGGGCATGGCCAAGACCCTCATGGTCAGCACGATCGCCCGGGTGCTGGACATGGGATTCAAGCGCATCCAGTTCACCCCCGACCTGATGCCCACCGACATCACCGGCACCGAGGTGCTGGAAACGAACCGCACGACGAACGAAAAAGAGTTCCGGTTCATGCAGGGCCCCCTGTTCACCAACCTGATGCTGGCCGACGAAATCAACCGCACCCCTCCCAAAACGCAGGCGGCCCTTCTCGAGGCCATGCAGGAAAAACGCGTCACCGTGGGCAACAAGACCTACACGCTGGAGGCGCCATTCTTCGTGCTCGCCACGCAGAACCCGATCGAGCAGGAAGGAACCTACCCGCTGCCCGAAGCCCAGATGGACCGCTTCATGTTCTTCATCTGGGTCGACTACCCGGCCGAGCAGGAGGAGGAGACGATCATCGCCACGACCACCACGAAGCGCCTCCAGCAGCCCGAGCGGGTGCTGACGCGCGAGCAGGTGCTGCAGCTACAGGACGTCGTGTCCAAGATTCCCGTTTCGGAGCACGTCATCAAGTACGCCACCCGGCTCGTCCGCGCCACCCGGCCGGCCGACCCGAAGGCCCCGGACTTCGTGAAGCAGTACGTCTCCACCGGGGCCGGCCCTCGCGCGGGACAATTCCTGATCCTCTCGGCCAAGGCGCGGGCCGTCCTGGAAGGCCGGATTCACGTGAGCTGCGCGGATGTGAAGCGGGCCGCGCTGCCCGTTCTGCGCCACCGCCTCTACACCAACTTCGCGGCGGACTCGGAGGGGATCACCTCCACCACGCTGATCCAGAAACTGCTGGACGCGATCCCCGAGCCCGGGGCCGACGACTACAAGCAGGCCTGAGCCCGCCTACGGGATCTGCAGCAGGAGCGCGGCGTTCTGGAACGCCGCCTGCCCGTGCACCAGGACGTAATACCACTGCCCCGCCACCGGGGAGCTGATCATGATCAGCTCCCTGTTTCCGGCCGCCACGCTGCCGCGCTCAAACACCGACAACGTCGGGAAAACGGCCCGGCTGATGTATAGGTTCCCGTTTCCGGTCCCGCCGGAAAGCGTGAAGATCAACTGGGAGGCTCCGGCCGGTGCCTTGACGCCATAGTACTGAAGGCTGCCCAGGCCGCCGGAGACGGTTATCGCGACGCCCGCTTTCAACGCCGCGGCTATCTGGTATTCCGCCGTCGCCGTGTCGCTGGCGGGCCGGCCCTCCTTGAAGGCCTTCGCCTTCACCGTTTTGCTCGGCGCCGGCCCCAGCTTGAAGGCCGCCGCATAGACGGCCGAGGTGGCCGCGGGCTCGCTGCCGTTCAACGTGTAGCGGATCGTCGAGCCGGTCGTGGCGCAGGAAATGGCCACCGACACCGAGCCCCCCTTGATGCCGCCGGCCGGCGTCACAAAGGGCGTCGCCACGGGCGGAATGTCCACCTGGTAAACCGCGGAGAACGTCACGCCGGCATAGCCCGCCGGCCCCGTCTCCAGAAGCGCATACCAGGCGCCCGGCTGCGGGTTCGGCACCGACACCGACTCCTCGTTCCCGTCCAGCGCGGGATAATAGTCGTAGGCGTTCGTGTCGGGCATGGCGCCGTAGCGCAGGATCAGGTCGCAATCCCCCGAGCCGCCGCTGATGGCGACGGTCAGGTTGGTCGTGAACTCAGGGACATCGATCCGGTAGGCGCGAAGCGCGCCGGGCGCGGCCGAGAGATCCGCCACGGAAGCCGGGCTCGCCAGGGCCGTCAGCGGGCTTTTCCGGAAAGCGGCCGAGGCCGTCTCGCTGGGAATCGACCCCGCCTTGAATCCCTTCACCTTCAGCACGCACGCCTCCGCCACAGACACGGAGGCCGGCGCCAGCGGCGACGACCCGGTCACCTCCGAGCCGTCCGCCGTGTACCTGAGCTGGGCGCCCGCCGTGGCGCACGCCACCTGGACCGCGCGCGAACCGGCGAAGGTGCCGCCGGGCGGCGTCAGGACCGGCTTCTTCACAAACGCGGGGCGGACCTCCACGACCCCGGAGGCCGACACATAGCCGGCCAGGCTGGCCGTGATCCGCGCCGTTTGAGCCGCGTCCGTGACCGCATCATCCACCGCCGTCAGGGTGAAGGCCGCCGACACCTTTCCGGCCGGCACCATCACCGTGGCCGGCACCCGAATCTCCGTGGTGTCGGACGACGCCAGCCGCACAAGGACATTCGTCGCGACAGCTCTCGTCAGCGTGACGACGCCGGCCTTGGCCAGCGCCCCGTCATGCTCCCAGATGGCGGCCGGCAGCACAAGCCCCAGCGACAAGGGGCCCGCGGTGAATCGGGGGCTGTAGCCACCGTGGCCGGTCTTATCGGCCGCCTTGAGGCACATGTTGACGGCCTTCTCCTGAACGGTGACCGAGCCGGACCAGGCGCCCTTGGCGAACTTCACGGCCGCTGCCGGCGCGATCTTGACCGCCTTGAAGCCCGCCTCGCCCTCCCAGCCGACAAATCCGGTCAGGGTGACAGTCCCCGCAAAGCCGGTGACGGTGTTCTCCGCCGCATCCCGGGCGGTCACCGCCGCCTTGAAGGCATACGTGACGTTCTGCGGAGTCGCCACATTCCCCCAGGCAAAATGGTCCACCGGCCCGATAATGACATCGAACGGATTGCTGGTGTAGGCAAGTCCGCCCGGTCGCAGGGCGGTCACCCGGACGGCACGATCGGGGACGCGAAGCAGCAGCTGGCCCGACCAGGCGCCGCGATCGATCACCGCGTTGCTCGGCTGCAGCGGCGCCGCCCCGGCGAGCCCGGAGGCGGACAGGGCGACCGGCTCCCGGTAAACCAGGACCGTTTCGCCGTTCGTATCCCGGGCGGTCAGCGTGACGTCGAACGCGCTTCCGGCGTTCCGGGGGCTGGCGATGGCGGAAAAGGCGAGGTGATGCACGTCGCGATCGCGGGCGGAAAACGGGGCGACGGCTTTCCCGAAGCCGGCGGAAGCGGCCGTCACCAGTCCGGTTTTCGTCCCGTCCATCAGGCCGTCCAGGGGAAGCGTGACCGTGAACAGGACCGACGTTTCGCCCGGCGGCACCGTGACGGTGGCCGGAAGGGTCCATTCCGTCAGGTCGCTCGACGCGAGGGCCACCGCCAGGGCGCTGGCGCGGGTGCCTCCGATGGACAGGCGGGCGCCATTGGTGAACACCTGGCCTTCGTAGCCGCCCTGGGGAAGCGTCAGCGAGAGGTTCGTGCTTTCATTGTCCTGCACGGCAATGGTCGTGTAGCCGAAGTGATCCGAGGCGGCGGAAATCAGCACCGCCCGGGATCCCTCCAGTTTCTGATCCTCGCCGATCGTCAGGTCGAAAGCGGCATTCGTCTGCCCGGCAGGCAGGAGAACCGACTCGGGGACAGACACCTTGGCCGGATCGCTCGACAGCAGGCGGATCGTCTGATTGGTCTCCGGAGCCAGGCCCTGGCTCACCCGTCCGGCGCCCGCCAGAAGCCCGGCGCCTTCGACAGCGGCCGCGGGAACCGTCACGCTCAGCGCGGGCACGATTTCCATCCGCGCCGGAAGCACGACGGACGGCCTGTCCACGTCGTTGCACGCCACCGCCACCTGGCTGGTGATGCTGTCGCCGACGACCATGCCGGCCGCATTGAAGCTCACCGTCACCTCCGCGCTGCCACCCGGCGCCACCACGCCCGAAACGGGATCCGCCGAAATCAGGTTTCCGGCAGGGACGGCCAGGGGCGTCACCTCCATGTCGTCCACATACCATCCCTCATAATTGCAGGTCGTGCTATCGCTCTTGAAGCGGAACCGGATGCGCACGGTCCGGCCGGCATAGGCCGATAGATCCACCGATTCGGAGGCCCAGGTCGTATTCGAGCCGCTGACGGTCAGCAGCGTCGCATAGGTCAGCCCGTTGTTCGTGCTGACCTCGACGTTCCCGTAGTCCCATACGGCTTGCGCCCTGGGCTCCATGACATACCACTGGCGGAACGCCAGCCGGGCGAACGCGCCCAGCAGGAGCGGCGGACTGACCAGGGAGGCGTTCATGCCGTTTCCGTAGATCCGGGTGGCGTCGAAGCCGGCGTACCAGGAACGGAGGCCCGAGGCGCTGCGGTTCGTGGCGATGTGCCAGTTGTCGTTCACGCCGCTATGGGTCCAGCCCCCCTCCCCGCCCTCCACGTCGTCCCCCCACTCATCCTTGGGCAGGCGGAGCGACCATACCAGGTTCGATGTGCCGGTATTGCCGAGGGTCAGCTTTTGGGGAAGGCAGCCCGCCGGCATGTTGGTGAGCGTGAAGAAATCGCGATCCAGAACCAGGCGGGGGCTCTCCCGGATGACCAGAAGCACGGGCCGCCCGGGGAAGCCGTACGCGGAGGCGTTCCGGAAGGAAAGGGCGTTACTGTAGACGCCTTCCGGCAGCGAGCCCGCGGACTCATTCACCGACACCGCGACGGGGAGCCGGCCGGCCGCGAACCGGCATCCGGCTGGTCGTCGCCGTCCACGTCGAGGTGGGCGTCGACATTGTTCCCCAGCGTCGTATTGTTTCCCGCCGGGATCCAGCCCGCCGGCGAGGCGTTGGTGGAGCAGGCGGTCCAGGTGACCAGCTCGCGCGCCACTTCCGGCGGCTGCCAGGCGCCCGGGGAGGAAAGGCCGGGCGACTTCGGCGTGGGGCTATCCTCCGTGTAGACGTTATACGTGGCGGGCTCGGCATTGACCGTCAGCGACCGCCTCAGCCAGGGAGCGCCGGTTTCCGCATCCACGAGAACGCGGAACATCTCGCCGCGCTCACGGCTGGTCAGGATCACCTCCCAGCATAGCCGGAGCGCGCCCCCGACCGGCAGCCAGACCAGGCCGGCGCGGCTCTGGCCCGCGAGGCCGGGCGCGTTGAACAGCTGCACCCGCTCGACGCCGGCCGCCGGGGCTCCGGCCGCGGAAACCTGATCCGGCGTC